>JAJRVV010000011.1 GCA_024277135.1 Chloroflexota bacterium
ACGGCCGTCAACCCCAAATTTGCAATCGGAAATGGGGCGCTTTTGTGGGGGACGGCCGTTTCTGTTGCGCGGGTACGGCCGTCAATCCCAAATCCACAGTCCAAAATGGGGCGTTTTTGTGGGGGACGGCCGTTTCTGCTGCGCGGGTACGGCCGTCAATCCCAAATCCGCAATCCAAAATCCAAACTCGACGAACGATGGTACAATTCCGCGATGGCGCACGCTCCTCCCTCAAAAATCCGCATGAGAATAACTCGTTTATGGCCCGGCGGGCTGGCCTTGCTGGCCTTGCTGCTGGTCTACGCCGGGTCGCTGCAATGGCAGATCAACGGCAGCGGCAGCGACTATGCCATTGATTCCGGCGAAATGCAGGTAGCGCTGAACCTGTGGGGGACGATTCATTACACCGGCTATCCCCAATACACCATCTTGAGCGCGGCATTGACCGGCCTGGGACGCTGGCTGGGCCTGGAACCGGCGGCGGCGGCTTCTGCTACCTCACTCATTTGGTCGCTTCTGGGATTGGGCCTGGTTAACGCCATTCTGCACCGGCTCATGGCGGACAAATGGCTGGCGGCGCTGACGACGCTGCTGTTGGGGTTGGTGGAGACGGTCTGGATGCACAGCGTGATCGTGGAGGTGTATGCCTTCAGCTTCTTTTTGCTGGCGGCGCAATTGTGGCTGGCGCTGGCTCTGGCGGATGAATGGCGGGATGGAGCGTGGTTTGGGCTGGCGCTGTTGATGGGCACGGCCGTTTCTCATCATCGTTTGCTTCTGTTTGCCCTGCCCGGTTTGGCGCTTGTTTTGCTGAAACGCCGACCCTGGCGGGACGGCCGTTTCCTGTTCCGATCCGGCGTCTTGTTCCTGCTGCCCTTTTTCGCCTACCTCTATTTGCCGTTGCGAGCGTGGGGGGACGGCCGTTGGCTGTATGGCGATCCCGGCAGTTGGGCTGGCTTTTGGGCGCAGTTTTTCGCCGCCGAAGCGCCTGATTTCCTTTTCGTCCGGCCCCAATCCGTGGCGGATTGGCTGACGAATGGGCGAACGCTGGCGGCCGGATTGCAGGCGCAGCTGCCCTGGCCTATCTGGTTGGCCGGATTGATTGGCTTGCTCTGGCTGGTTCGCCGCCGCTTGTGGGCGGGGCTGCCGTTTCTGCTGGCGCTGTTGTTTTTCCTGTCGTATGCCTGGGTGTATCCGCAGGCGGTGTGGCTGCCCGCTGTGCTGCTGCTGCCGCTGTTGCCGTTGGCGGTGGGGGTGGGCTTTGTGGCGAGCCAGGTGGGTCAGAAAAGCGAGTGGCTTCGCATAGGCTTAATAGCGGCGTCGTTTGTGGCGGCGGCAGGGTTGTTTGCCAAAAATGCAGGGGTGGTGACGGCCGTCTCCCAAGAGCAGTCTGGCGTGGAATTGGTGGAGCGATTATGGCCGTTGGCCCAAACCGCCGCGCCCGAACGGCCGTATACGTTGGCCGTGCCCTGGGGAACGGATTACTTTGCCGCCGCCTATGGGCTGTACGTCACCGGCGAATTGTCCGGTTTCCGACTGGTGGATCATCGGGCCGATTTGGACGCCATCGCCCAGGACGAGGGGCAGATTTTGACCTACGATTACAATCTGGGCAATTGGCCGTATGAAAGCTGGCGGCAGCGGTGGGGAGAGGCGTATTTGAGTACGGCCGCGCCCGGCGTCGCCGCCATCAGCCCCGCGCCGCTGAACCAGGACATCTCGGCCGACGCCGCTTTTGCCCTGGGTAACGGCGTCCTCATCCGCCACGCCGACCTGGCGCGGCAGGCGGATGGGGCGTTGTGGTTGACGCTGTTTTGGCAGGCCGACCGGCCCGTGCCGGAAGCGTACCGGGTGGCGGTACACTTGGTCGCGCAGTTGCCTCCGACCGGCCCACAGGATATTTTGGCGCAGGCGGACGCGGTGAATCCGGTGGGTGGGTGGTATCCGGTGAATTTGTGGGAAGTGGGGGAAGTGGTGCGGGATGATTACTTGCTGCTGACGCCGCCGGGTAGCGCGCCGACGGCCGTTCGCGTCGCCATGTACCGCCAGTTAGCCGATGGAATCATTGAAAACAGCAATTGGTTTGAACTGCCGGTTCCAGGGCGGTGATCGGTAATCAGGTTTTCGTGTTCCGCACCTAATTTATCAGACAGCCATCTCAAGCGTTACTTGACGCCCAGCGCGGGCTTCAAATGTGATCAACATTTCCAAACTGAACTTGTCCCACTTGCCGCGCATCAAATCCGACACACGGGGTTGGGCGATACCCAGTATTTTAGCTGCTTCCATCTGCGTTAAACCGGCAGATTGAATATACAGTCTCAAATCATTCATCAACTTGGCTCTCATTTGTAAGATCGCCGCTTCTGCTGGTTCCAGGTCTAAATCTGCAAATATGTTGCCGCTTGATTCAAAAATTGGTTCATCCATCAATATTCTCCCACTTGTTTGTATCGTCGTTGTGCTATTTCTATATCTTCAAGACTTGATCCGATGAATCGCAAACGTTTCATGGGTGAAATTATATAACTGCTTTGATAAAATATCGAGGTATTTCTCCAGATTGAGCGGGTTCAGCAATGGCCTAACCCACCCACCCCCAGCTAAAAAATTGCCCCGTGAAGTAAAGCGTCAGGGCAATGGAGGGGTAGAGGATGAGCCGGTTGAGCCACGGCCGTTTGCCCGCCATCCCCAACAGCATAAAAGTGGGAAAGAAGGCCAGGGTGTAGCGGGAAAAGGAAAACAGCGGCTTGAATGGCGACGCGGGCAGCAGGATGAACAGCAGCATCATGGCGGAATACAATCCCAGCGTCGCCCCTAATTTGCGAAATGTGAAAAGGGTGGTGACGATGAGCAAAATGGCGCAGAAAAAGTCGAAATAGAGGGTGAAGTGGCCCGCCCGCGCCGCGCCGCCGAAGAAGATGGTCTGCACGGCCGTCCACAAATCAGCCCCGGGCAAACCCGTCGTCTGAAACCAATACTGCTCATACATCACCGGCAAAGAGGGGAAACCGGCCCGCCAGCGCCAGCCCACAAACCCGATGAAGCCCAGCAGCGGCAGCCAAACACCCGGTTCGGCGAAGGGTAATCGCCGCCACCATTTTCGTTTTTCGTTTTTCGTTTTTTGCCGCCACGCCTCATAGGCTAAAGGCACAACCAACGCCCAGCCCGTCAGCCGCGTCAGCGACGCCAACAACCCCAGCCCGCCCGCCTGCCAGAAACGGCCGTGCCGCGCCCGCCAGATCGCCCCCAGTGAAAACAGGATGAACAAAGACTCCGTGTAGGGAGCCAGCAGGAAAAAACCGGCCGGGAACAAAGCCAGGTAAACGACGGTGCGGGTGGCAGTCGGTTGGTCGGTCTCTTGCCAGACGAAGCGGTGGAGCAGGGCAAACAAAGCAACGGCCGCCACATTGCTGATCAAAATGGCGGCGATGAGGTTGGCAACGGAGCCGCCGCCAAACAGCTCGCCTATCCCGCGCACCAGCAGCGGGTACAGCGGCGGGAACACGCTGTTTTGCTCGTCGTCGTAACCCAGCCGGGCGATGCGTAGGTAGCGGTTGGCGTCGAACCGCTGCCAGGGGCCGAGCAAAAGAGCGCCGACGCCTTCATCGAGGATCGGTTCACCCAGATACGGCCGTACCGTCTCATCCGGTTCCGGCGGCAAGGGGTTGATGGCCTGCGCCGCGATGGCCCAGCCGGACAAAAACAAGCGCATGACGATGAAGAGGAGGACGGCCGTTTTGACTGAGGGGTTCCGAAACCAGGAGTTCACAACGGTTGAGCCAGCCCGCCCACCAGTAACGTGAGGGCGGTACGCATCTCGTTCTTCCCCGTTTTTACCCCCACGTCTATCTCCAGCAGATGCCGGTAAATTTGTTCCAGTTGGGGCAGCGTGAAATTGGCTGATTGTTGGTACAGCTTCCCCGCCACAAAACTGTGCAGCTTGAGCGTTTTGCCGATGGCGGGCGGCCGTTCACCCGCATCCGCCATCTCTTTCACCTGAATCAGCAGGCGGAACTGGCGCGCGATCATGGAAAACAGGTAAAATGGCTCCGCGCCTTCGCTCAATTTTTGTTGCAGGAGGACGGCCGTGCGTTTGCCATTCCGGTTGCCCATGGCGTCCACCAAATCGAAAATACTGGCCTCGGCGGCGTAGGGGGAGAGCAGGCCGATGGTCTGTACCCCAATTTCCTCTTCTCCAGCGTACAGCGTCAGTTTTTCGATTTCGTTTTCCAAAAGTTCCAGTTGGTTGCCCACGTTGACGGCTAAAATATGAGCGGCGTGGCTGGAGATACGGCCGTCCTTGTCCGCCACCCGCTGCCGAATCCATCGTTCCAACTGCCCCCCTTCCGGCCGCTTGAACCGGCGCGCGAATCCGCCCTTATCCTGTTCCGCCAGCTTGATCGCCTTGTGATTGGCGGGCAGCGCCGCCGATTCCAGAAAAACCAGCCGGGTCGTTTCCGGCACATGGGGCAGATAGGCCAACAAATCGTTCAACACCCCTTTCTCCGGCTTGTTTTTGAAGAAGTCTTGCACCAATACCAGCCGCGCCGGGGCCAGAAAGGGGAGCGCGTCGCACGCCTGCTGGAAATCGGCCAACGTCAAGTGCCCCTCCAGCCAGGTCGTGTTCAAATCCAGAATACCCGAATCGCCCAGCTTGGCCTGGAGCTTGGCCAGCATTTCTTTTTGCGAATGGGCATCATCGCCGTGGAAGATGTAGAACATGGTGAATTGTGAATTGTTAATCGTTGTTAATTGTTGCTTGTTAATTGTTGCTTGTTAATCGTTACTTACCCCCTTGTCTGGATGCGGTAGGAGGTGGCTTGCAGATTGGGGTTGCCGCCGGTGAGCAGGAGTTGGAACAGGCGGGTGATGGGCGAGGGCGGGGTTTGGCGGATGCTGACGATTTCCATCTCGCCCAAATCGCCTGCGGTGGTGAAGCGGCGTTGCAGGTAGAGGCCAAACGGCCGTGATACGATCATCGCCACTACCGCCGCTAAAATAGCGGTGGGCAGGGCGTTCAACCAACTGGGGATGTCCAGACCGTTTCGTTTTTGCCGCTTTTGTTCCAGGCTGAATGTGCCTTGCGCCGCCAACGTGGTCATGGTGGCGGTGGTGAGCAGGGCGGTGCCGCAGTTGGGATGGACGGCCAGGTGGTGTTCGCCCCCCTTCATGCGTCGAAATGCTTCCTGGACAGCGGCCGTCACGTCCGCTTCAGATAAAGCGCCATAGATGTTCAGGCGAAAACCGAGATGGTCTGAATTGCCCTGGGCGCTGAAATTCTTGTGTTTGCCGGACAGGACGTGAATGGCGGCGTGTTCCAGGCCATGATTGCGCCGAATCCGGCTGATGGTTTGGGCGAGCATAAAAGCCTCCGATTGTGAGTTGACCAATTTATAGCATGGAATGGGAAAAGTGGCAGGTGTGTCGGCGAATTAATTCGCGGCAACAGTTGCCAAGTCCACCTTCGTGGACTAGGACTTAGTCGGCGAAGGCCGACTTTGCAGATGTAGCAGCCGCAGATTTATCTGCCGTTAAACTGATTCTAGGAACGCTTGCCCCAGGCTGACGGCCGTTTCCCGCAATTCGACGGCAAAGGGTGGGGCGACGGCCGTTTCTGCCACATCGCCGGTATAAATTTGCGCCAGCGAACTCACCACCAACTCCTTGGCGGTGAACCCCGTCACCAAAGCGCCGGCCGATTCCCAGGTGCCAAAACCGGCCGGTTCCAGCGCCGGGGCGATGGCGGCGCTGACCTGCCCATAATACGAATCCCGCCGCGCCTGCGCCGCCAGGTACAGGTTGCGTTCCAGGTTGGAGGCGTCCACCACGCAAATGACGACATCGGGCCGCTGTTCGACGATGAAATCGCGGGCCGCAATTTCGTCGGGGGAGTAGGCGGCCAGGCTGTAGGTTCCGGACAGGTCAACAAAGCGCAGGGTATGGCCGTGATAGAGGCGCGCGCCCTCTTTGGCGGCGACGGTGACGCCGGGCCAGTTGCCGGTGCGCTGGCGCATCCCGGTCAGGGCGTTGAACAGCGTCGTCTTGCCCGCGTTGGGGTTGCCGGCCAGAGCGATGGTGAGTTCAGTCGCGATGCGTTCCGTTGTGGTGAGCGCCATTGGGTTGTACCAGGATGTGGGCGGCGTCTTTACGGCGCAGGGAGAGATGAGAGCCTTTGACTTGATATTCGACGGGATCGCCCAGCGGGGCGACGCGCTCGACGCGGATGGTTTCGCCGCGGACGAAGCCCATCTCCAGGTAACGGAGGCGGGCTTGTCCCCGGCCGTTGACGCGGATGACGCCGCCGCTTTGGCCCGGCTGCAGTTGGTTAAGGGGGATTGGAGCGTTCATGTTGGATTTTGGATTGCCGGCGAAGTCATCATTGTGGGTTTATTCGACCAGGATGAGTTCGGCCAGTTGGCGGCCGAGGGCGATGGTTTGGCCGTAAATGGTCAGGCTGTAGGGGCCGTCCAGGGGGGCGATTTCGATGAGGGTGACGCTTTGGCCCGGCCGTACCCCCTTTTGGTTCAGGTAAGCCAGCGCCTCGCTGCTTTTGGGTAGAATGGCGGTGATGGTTCCGGTTTGACCTACCGGCCATTCTGATAAGGGCTGGCCTTTGTCGGGCGTGATACGGCCGTCAGCGTCGGGGATGGGGTTGCCGTGGGGGCAGACGGCCGGGTGATTGAGGAACTCGGCCAATGATTCGGTGACGGTGGGGTCGGTGGCGTGTTCCAAATCGCACGCCTGGTCGTAGGAGGCGGCCCAATCTACTTTGAGATGGTCTACTAAAAAGCATTCCCATAATCGCTGGCGGCGGATGACGTTGTGCGCCAGGCGACGGCCGTTTTGGGTGAGGATGGCGCCTTTGTACGGCTGGTACTGCACCAGTTCTTGCCGTACCAGCCGCTTGACCATTTCGTTGGCAGAGACGGCCGTCACCCCCAACCGATCGGCCAGCTTGCCCACCGACACCGATTCGCCGGCGCCGCCCAATTCGGCGATGGTTTTGAGATACATTTCGATGCTTTCGCTGCTCATGACAGGTTTACCCCCCCCCGATTTAGAGTTAAGGTTTACCTTATCTTACACGACGGACGGCCGTTATGAATGGACAGGTGTCATCTGTTTCGGGTGATGGAAGTCACTCTAAAGGATGAAGGATGAAGGATGAAATCACCCTGTCACCCTGTCACCCTGTCACCTTGTCACCCTGTTACCCTTTCACGTATAATCCAATCAATATGACAATTCCCTCCCTGGAAACGATTGTTTCGTATTTGACGGTTTTTGCGGCGGTGATGGGCGCGTTGTTTGTGGCGCTCTGGCTCAGCCTGATTATCTGGGCGTTCCGCGACATGCGATTGCGTACCCGCGACCCGTTTGCCCAGATTTTGGCGGCTTTGGTGACGGCCGTGCTGCCCCTGTTCGGCATCATCATCTACCTGATTTTGCGGCCGCCGGAAACGCTGGCCGAGGCGTATGAGCGGGCGTTGGAGGAGGAGGCGCTGTTGCAAGAAATCGAAGAACGGCCGGCCTGTCCCGGCTGTTCGCGGACGGTGGATGAGCATTGGATTTTGTGCCCCCACTGCCACACCCGGCTGAAAAAGGCGTGTCCCGATTGTCATTCGTTGTTGGATTTGCAGTGGAATTTGTGCCCCTTTTGCGGCAACCAGCAGGTAGACCCCTACCATGTTTACCCGGCGGAGAGGGCGGAACTGGAACCCGCCTGGCCGGAGTCGGCGAATGGGGGGGAACCGGAAGCGGAATTGTTGGCGGCGTCGGAAGAAGCGGATGGTGATGAAAAATTTGATGGGAAATGATCCGATTGCCATACGGTTAGGCAGCTTGAGTAAAGTTTTCGGCCGTCGCAAAAGACAGGTTCGGGCGGTTCATGATGTCAATTTGGAAGTTAAGGCGGGACAGGTTTATGGGTTTCTCGGACCCAATGGCGCCGGCAAAAGCACCACCATCCGCATGATCATGGATTTGGTACGGCCGTCACAGGGGAGCGTGCATCTGTTTGGCGAAAACGTATACACCCATCACCAGGTTTTGCAAAAGGTGGGGGCGCTGGTTGAAGGGGCGCTGTTTTATCCCTTCCTGACCGGCCGTCAAAACCTGGCTGTTTTGGCGCGGACCGGCGATGTGTACGACGAAAAGCGAATTGAACGTCTGTTGGCGCAAGTTAAATTAACGGAACAGGCTGATCGGCCCGTGAAAGGGTATTCCACGGGAATGAAGCAGCGGTTGGGATTGGCGGCGGCCCTGCTGAATGATCCCGACCTGGTTATTCTGGATGAGCCGACCAATGGGCTGGACCCGGCGGGAATCCAGGAAATGCGCGGCTTCATCCGAAAGTTAGTAGATGAGCATAATAAAACTGTTTTTCTCTCCAGCCACATGTTGGGCGAAGTGGAACAGGTTTGTGATAGAGTGGCGATCATCCACCATGGGCAAATTCTCCAGGAAGGGGCTGTGGCTGATTTGCTGGCAGCGCGAAATCAATTGCGGATTGAAGCGGCGCCTTTGGACAGGGCCGAGGCTCTGTTGTCTGGCGAGTGGACGGTGACGGCGGACGGCCGTTGGCTGGAACTAACGGCGAATCGGGAAGAAGCGCCCCGGATTGTGCAGCGGTTGGCGGCCAATAACGTGGCCGTCTACCAAGTAAGAACGCAGCGTCAGAGCCTGGAAGCTTTTTTCCTGGAGGTGACGCAGGCGGCCGAGGTGACCGGTGGTTAATTTAATCCGAGCCGAATGGTTGAAAATTGCGGGCAATAAATGGGTGACCGGCCTTTTGTTATGGCTGTTCCCGGTGGGCGCGTTGGCGCTGATCATCACGATGGGTCTCCTCAGCCTGTTTTTCCCATCCTTTAGAGAAGCGCTTTCGGGCCAACCGTTTCGATGGGATCAGGCGATGATGGATGTGTGGAACTTCCCCGCCAATATCTTGGGGCGCATGTTTTTGCTGAGTTTCATCGTCGTGAATTTTGCGGGCGAATACCAATGGGGAACGTGGAAAAACATCACCCCCCGCCGCCGTCGGCCTACTCTGATCCTCGTTAAATTTTTGGTGTTGGGCAGCTTGATCGTCCTTGCTTTTGTATTGACTTCAATTATCTGGGGGGACTGACAGGGGTGTTGGCGGAGCTTTTTGGGGCCGGCAGCGAACCGGATTTAACCAGATCGGCGCTGATCGAGTTTTTGAGCGCTTACAGTTTGCAAGTTGTTTTGACTTTTGTGTTGATGTTAATTGCCGGAATCTATGCCGCGCTGGCAGCCATGCTCACTCGTTCAATCATAGGCGGAATTATGGTGGGCCTGGGTATTTCCATTGCCGAGCCTTTTTCCCTGGCCGGACTGTTTGTCCTGTTTCAGTTGTTCGATAATGCCCGTATTTTGCATCTGGTTCGGTTTACGCCGAGTTACAATGTAGAGAATATCCAGGGATGGTTTACCGGTCATAATGGCGGCGTGTTTGTAACGTTTGTAGAAGCAGCCGGCGGAGGGCGGATCAACGATACGCCGGCTTTTTCAGCCTGGGTATTAGCCGCCTGGATTGTGCTGGGGATTGGGCTTATTCTCTATTTATTTCAGCGGCAGGATATCACGACCTGATGGGTGCGCTGCAAAAAATTATGCGCCAGTTTGGGAATGGTCATCGTTTCGGCCGTTATGCTGGTTGTAGCCGCGGTTTCTTACCGCGATTACACCTGCGCGGTAAGAAACCGCGGCTACGAGTGGCTCAAACGATGACTATCCCCGCCAGTTTTTCTTTAGCTGAGCGCTTGAACGGGGTGACGCGCATGCCTAAAAGTCTGCTCTTTTTTGTCAGGATGGGCCGATTTGCGCGCCAAGTCAGACAACCGCCTTCAAACAACAAGCTGATCCGGGGAAATGCCTAGGGCAAACGATATTTTGGTCAATATCAAGCCGTTTTTCCTCACTCAACCACAATCCCGGTCAAATCATTCCCTGGTTCCGGATATTGCGGGTTCAAATCACGAAGCGTCTGCGCAATCACCCGGCTGATGGCCAGATTGCGATACCATTTCTGGTCGGCGGGAATTACATACCAGGGCGCCCAATCCGTGCTGCATTGGCGCAGCATCTCCTCGTAGGCGGCCATGTAATCATCCCAATACTTCCGTTTTCTTAAATCGTCCACAGAGAATTTCCAATGCTTGGTTGGATCGTCTAACCGCGCCTGGAACCGCTCCTTCTGCTCCTCTTTGGAAATGTGCAGGTAAAATTTGAGGATGGTCGTGCCCGTGTCCGTCAGCAGCTTTTCAAACTGGTTGATTTGCGCGTACCGGGGCCGCCACACCGCTTCCGGCGCGATCTCATGCACGCGCACCACCAGCACATCCTCGTAGTGGGAGCGGTTGAAGATGCCGATCATCCCTTTGCCGGGAACGGCTTTGTGGATGCGCCACAAAAAGTCATGGGCCAATGCTTCTTTGCTGGGCGCTTTGAACGGGGTGACGCGCACCCCTTGCGGATTCACCCCGCGCGTGATTTTGCGGATGGTTCCGTCTTTGCCGCCGGCGTCCATCGCTTGCAAAACGATGAGCAGTTTGCGCTCCCCATCGGCGTAGAAACGGCGTTGCAGTTCCACAAATTCGCTGCGTAATGTTCGGAATTCCGCTTCGGCGCTCTCCCGGTCGGGGTGGTGCTGTTTCCCGGATGTGGGGATGTCGTTCAGGCGAAACGGCCGTCCTGGTTCCAATTTATGTGTTTTGGGCATAGCAATCTCCTCGATTTTGCGTTTTACGATTTCAGATTTCCCCATTATACTTGAAACCATCGCTTGTTACTGAATGACTTTTGCATTTATGAGGAGGCTCAAATGGTTGACGAGAAAAGCATGGCGGGTGATGTTTATTTCCCCGCGCCGGAAGTGATTGAAAGCGCTCACATCAAATCGTTTGAAGAGGTTCATGCCGCGGCCACGGCCGATTTAGCTGGGTTTTGGGGCAAAATTGCCGCCGAAAACTTCGAGTGGTACCAGCCCTGGGAAACGGTGTTGGACGACAGCAACGCGCCCTTCTACAAATGGTTTGTTGGCGCCAAGGTCAACATCATCCATAACGCGCTGGATCGGCACATGCATACGGCCGCGCGCAACAAAGCCGCCCTCATTTTCGAAGGCGAACCGGGAGACGGCCGCGTCTACACCTATCAACAACTTAATCATGAAGTGTGCAAATTCGCCAGCGTTTTGCGCTCGTTGGGGGTGCGAAAGGGAGATCGAGTCACGATTTACATGGGGCGCATTCCCGAATTGATGATCGCCTTGCTGGCCTGCGCCAAAATTGGGGCCATGCACTCGGTGGTGTATGGCGGCTTTTCTACTGAGGCTTTGCACGGCCGTATCGAAGACAGCGAATCTAAAGTGTTGATCACGGCCGACGGCGCCTGGCTGCGGGGCAATATCATCCCCCTCAAACAAATCGCCAACGAAGCCCTGGAACGCGCCGGCGCCGTGCAAAGCGTGGTTTGCATCAAGCGCACCGGGCAAGATGTGGAGATGGTTCCCGGCCGGGATCATTGGTATCATGACCTGATGGCGCTGCCCATCGCCGATCCCAACGCGCCTACCGAAGTCATGGATGCCGAAGACCCACTCTTCATCCTCTACACCTCCGGCACTACCGGCAAGCCCAAAGCGATTTTACACACGCATGGCGGCTACATGGTGGGCACAGCCACCACCCTCAAATGGGTGTTCGACATCAAAGATAAAGACATCTGGTGGTGCGCCGCCGATCCCGGCTGGATCACCGGTCACAGCTACATCGTCTATTCGCCGCTGGTGTTAGGCGCCACCAGTTTCATGTACGAAGGCGCTCCCACCCATCCCTATCCCGACCGTTGGTGGTCGCTGATCGCCAAATACGGCATCACCATCCTCTACACCGCGCCCACCGCCATTCGCGGGCTGATGCGTTTCGGCGAAAGCTGGCCTTCCCGCCACGACCTGTCCAGCTTGCGCCTGCTGGGCACAGTGGGCGAACCGATCAACCCGGAGGCGTGGAAATGGTATCATCGCGTCATCGGCCGGGAACAGTGCCCCATCATGGATACCTGGTGGCAGACGGAAACGGGCAATTTTATGATCACGCCGCTGCCGTGCGTACCGCTCAAGCCCGGCTCGGCCACGCGCGGTTTTCCCGGCGTGCAGGTGGATGTGGTGGACGAAGATGGGGTTCCGGCGGCGGCTAATGAAGAGGGGTACTTGGTGATCAAAACCCCATGGCCGGCGATGCTGCGTACTATTTTTGGCGACCCGGATCGGTATGTGCAGCAGTATTGGAGCCGGTTTGAGGAGCAGGGCTGGTATTTGCCGGGGGATAGCGCCAAGAAGGATGAGGATGGCTACATTTGGGTGATCGGCCGCATTGATGATGTGATCAAGGTGTCGGGTTACCGGCTGGGCACGGCCGAAATCGAGAGCGCATTGGTCAGTCATGAAGCGGTGGCGGAAGCGGCCGTGATCGGCGTGCCCGACGAACTGAAAGGCAACATCATCAAAGCGTACTGCATCCTGCGCCAGGGCTTTGACGGCTCGGACAAATTGGAGAAGGAACTACGCGCTCACGTCGGCCACGAAATGGGGCCGATTGCCAAACCGGCCACGGTGGAATTTGTGGATAACTTGCCCAAGACCCGCTCCGGCAAAATCATGCGCCGGGTGTTGAAGGCGCGGGCGTTGGGCCAGGATGAGGGCGATTTGTCTACGCTGGCTGATTAGCTTCGTTAGCTAACGTAAACGCAAAACAAGCGCGGATATCCTGGAAGTATCCGCGCTTGTTATTTGTTACGAAATTTGCCGGCAGCAAAATTGTCTTTCAGCAATGACGGCATATTTCTCTACTCGTCACAATTCGATGATGCAACGGGATTCCTTTCGTACACAGGCGTTATTGTCTCTAGAAGTTTGTCGTTCGCCCCATACCCGTATCTCACAAACAATGATGGGTTTGGCAATTGAAATAGCAAGGGCCATGCCTGCTCCGTCATCCCGTAATATTGTGTTGTCATCCAGGGTGATGGTAACGGCCGTTACATCCGGCGAAAAAATCCCTCCCCAAACCAATATATACAGGAAAAAGAGATGGCGACATAATTCGTCGTCATCTCTCCCAGAACTTCAGATTTTGGTTTGTGAGTAATGTGAATTTAGTCGACCCAAACTTTGTTTGTGGCAAAAGCATCTTGTTATTTTTCTACTACTACTTGAGCTGCTAGGGTTTTAAGTTGTTCCTCCGAGGCAGTGCCGGCAACAGTTACAATAACATCTCCGGCAACAAAGTTAATACCTCTCGGTGTTGTTTGGGACTCAATGCGCGTATCTAACCAAGCTTCGATTCCATTATCCAACACGATCATGTTACCACCAAATGAAAGAGGGATTTTCATGGCCGCTGGCGATGGAAGCGAGGTGGAAACATAAATGATGCTATTCCTCATTTCATAGCGAATGCTTGACAGAATACGGAAACTGATAACCTCTTCATTGTCAAACGCGACATTATCGGACAGGGCAATCGAGATCTGCTGCACTTCTGTCTCTGATGTGCCTCGTAATTTAGCAATAGGAAAACCAAGCGGGGCTTGTATCGGAGCATTTTTTGGATATTCGGTATAATGCTCATCATCGGGTACTGTCAAGATCGGCACAAGCAGGTAATTTGGCAGTTCTTCAGGTTGCTTATTAATAAGGGGGGGGATTTTTCCTTATCAATTTGAATACTGCTGCCCGATGCTTTGATGGTGTAAGAATTATTCAGCATCAAGCCGCTTACAACTAAGAGTATCAAACAAAAGCTGATGATAACAGATGTTCTACTAAGATTTGCCTTACTCATGTTTCCACCTCCGTTCACAGGGTGTTGTCAAATTAAGATACCAAGCGATTTCATGCTTGTGAGATAACAGGAAATAAAGTTAACCACACCAGCTAGTACGACTCAGATCAATCGGCCAAGTATAATTAAGCCAGGTACGGCCGCGTACCTGGTAATAAGCGGCCCCCGAATAGTTTCCTCTAAGTGCTAGAGCAATGCCAGAGCTGCCTGGGCCATCACCATCCATGTCATCACCTTTCCACACCCAACTACCACCTTCGTATTTGTAAATATTGTCGTACGCTTGACCAGTTGTGCTAGGCGAGTAGTCCCACTACTCGATCTTTGTGCTTGTGGTTGCACCATTAACGCTACAACCAAGCCAAACAGAATTGACGCGAAAAGGTAAGGCTTTGACTGAAGAGTAAATTAGTAACAGTCCGACAAATACAAGCAATAGTGCAAACCCTAATTCGGCACGGTGAACGCGCCATCTTACTGGTTGATTGTTTTTGTTAAGCATCGAAACCTCCTTATACGGCTAGTTTTGGTTGCACCTTGATAGGTTGAGCCAAAATAATGATCAATCTTATGCCAACATGCCCACCACAATACCATTTCCCCTGTGCTGGCACAATGTAGAAGTGCGCAATTTGGGCTGCGTATTTGTGCAATTTGCACTGCGTTGTTGCGCAATTACGCCTGCGCGATCGCGCAATGAAGGCTCATTCAACCAATCCGAATCGCTCAGCCTTTAAGGCCGCCCCCACCCGCGATGCAACGCCTAACTTTTCATAAATGGCGCTCAGGTGATCGCAAACGGTACGTTTGCCCATCCCCAGTTCCCGCGCAATTTCTTTGTTTGTCCTTTCCTGCGTGACCAGTCGCAGCACAGCCAGTTCCCGGTTTGTTAACACGCTCTGTTTTTCATTAGGTTGGGGCGTGGGGCGTAGAATGGTTTTGAGTAAAGGTTGGCTGAACCAGGTGTGCCCACTGGCGACTGTGCGGATGGCTTGTATCAATATTTCCGGCGGCGACGTTTCGGGCAGGCAACCGTTAATGACATTATTATGGATGAGTGTGTGACAGACTTGCCCGTTTTGTGCTGACAAGCCCAATACATTTACAGCCGGAAGGCGATGAGCTATAGCGTTGACCTGAGTTTCCCAACTATCCAGGACCAGTAGGAGTAGGTCGGGTTGGTGGAGTGAACACAACTCAGGCAGATGATTAAGTTCTGTTGCTGTCTCGAAAACTATCGAATTGTCTATTACAGATACGTTGGCACAAATCCCCTGACTCTTTAACGGGCAGTTTCCGGTTAATAAAACATGAATTTGCACAATCATTCTCCCCATATGAGTGCGGCTATATCGTTGGCGACAGTGACTTTTACAACTGAACCCGTATTATCTTTCCCCAAAAAATCCTGTCAAGGATCGTGGGAAAGCGGTAGATAGTTATGATTTTAATGAAACGCACCCAAATAAAAAGAGGCGCGGCCGTCACACACGGCCGCGCCTCTTTTTTTATTTACACCCAGAAAAGCTATGCGATTTCCTCGATTTGCTCCGCTTCCCGCTTGCTCTCCATGATGGCCCAACCCAACACGCCCAGGCCGATAACCAGCGTCAGGATAATGCCGAATCCCATCGGCTCGCCCGGCAGCCGCATTGCCACCACAACCGGGGCAATGATGAGCGACACCAGGTTAATCACCTTGATCATCGGATTCAAGGCCGGGCCGGCCGTATCTTTCAACGGATCGCCAACCGTATCGCCTACCACCGACGCTTTGTGCGGCTCGGAATGTTTGCCGCCCAGGTTGCCGTCTTCAATGTACTTTTTGGCGTTGTCCCAGGCGCCGCCGGCATTGGATTGGAAAACAGCCATCAACTGACCGGTGAGGATGATGCCGGCCAAAAAACCGCCCAACGCTTCCACGCCCAGGCCAAAACCAACCAAAACCGGAACCAGCACCGCGATCAAGCCCAGGCTGACCAACTCTTTCTGCGCGGCCGTGGTGGAAATACTGACGGCGCGGGCATAATCAGGCAGCACCTTGCCTTCCATCAAGCCCGGAATCTTGAACTGGCGCCGCACTTCACGCACGATTTGGGCCGCGGCGCGGGAGACGGCGCGAATGGTGAGCGAGGAGAAGAGGAAGGGAATGGCGCCGCCGATGAGCAGACCGATGAACACGGTCGGCGCAGCTACATTGATGCCGTCCAACTTCTCGATGCCGGCGATCCCTTTCTCGATCATCTCTTGCTGTACTTTGCCCACATCCGTCAAATAGGAGCCGAACAAAGCCACGGCCGCAATCACCGCCGAGCCAATCGCAATCCCCTTTGTCACCGCTTTGGTGGTGTTGCCGGTGGCGTCCAGATCATCCATCACCCGGCGCGCTTCTTCAGGCAGACCGGCCATTTCGCCGATGCCGTTGGCGTTGTCGGAGATGGGGCCAAAGCTGTCCATGGAGATGGTGTTGCCGGTCAGGGTCAACATGCCGATACCGGTCAGGGAAACGCCATAGAGAATGGCGGTGAATTGTGTTGCTGCCGGTTCGTTACCGTAAATGATCACCGAGGTCAGGATAGACAGCGCGATGATGATGGCCGCCCACACACTCGATTCCAATCCCAGAGCCAGTCCCGACAAAATGTTGGTGGCGGAACCGCTGGTAGAGGCTTGCGACACTTCCTGCACCGGACTAAAGTGGGTTGAGGTGAAGTATTCGGTGGTCTTATCCAGGGCAATCGCCAGCGCAATGCCGGCAACGGTGGCCAGGAACGGCCGCCAATCCACAGCGCCGGTGTTGGGGTCTTTCATGTACACCACCGTCGTCAACACAAAGCCGAGGGTGGCGGCAAAAGCGGCCAGGTAAAAGCCCCGGTTCATCGCCGCCATCGCGTTACGCTTGGTCTCGTCTGTTTTGACAACCAGGTTGCCGATGACGGAAGCGATCACGCCGATCCCGCGCAAAATCAGCGGGAAAATGACAAAGCGCATGTCGTATAGGCCATCGCCCAAACCGCCGCGCGAGACATCGCCCAACACCAGCCCCAAAATCAGAGCCGAGACGATGGTGACTTCAAAGCTCTCGAACACATCGGCAGCCATACCGGCGCAGTCGCCCACATTATCGCCGACCAAGTCGGCGATGACGGCCGCATTGCGCGGATCATCTTCTTCCAGCCCGGCCTCGACTTTGCCTACCAGGTCAGCGCCCACATCGGCGGCTTTGGTGTAAATGCCGCCGCCCACGCGCATAAACAGGGCGATGAGCGAGCCGCCAAAGCCGAAGCCCAACAGCGCGTCTGGCGCGGCGATGCCAAAGAACATGAAAATCAGCGTGCCGCCCAGCAGCCCCAGGCCGACGGTCAACATGCCGGTGACAGTGCCGGAGCGGTAGGCGATCTGCATGGCGGGGTTGTACCCTTTCATGGAAGCGGCGGCGACGCGGACATTGCCTTCCACGGCCACGTTCATGCCCACGTAGCCGACGGAGTAGGAAAAGATGGAACCCATCAGGAAAGCGATGGCGCGGCCAATGGCGACAGCCAGGGTGGCGGCGTCTTCACTACCGAACCGTTCCACCGCTTCACGAGTGGGCGGCACGATCAGGACGCTGGCCGCCAGGACAAAGGTGAGAACGGCGATGAGAATGGCAATGGTGCGGAACTGTTGGCTCAAGTAGGCGTTGGCGCCCTCTTTGATGAAGCCCCAGACCTCTTGCATTCGCTCCGTTCCCTTGTCATGGGACATAATCTGGCTGCGCAGCCAAAAGGCGTAGCCGATGCCAAAAAGGGAGATGACCAACACGAGCCAAACCGCGATGGTCTCAAAGGATGTTAAATCTTGCATGGGGGAATTCCTCCTCAGTAAAAGTTGATATTTTCTGAGACTTTTGGAAAATGCGCGGGGTCGTGATGGCATGAAACGTGATTCAGCGGAATTGGCGCATCACGAGTAAGACCCTGTGAAATCCAAAAGACTCATTTTTGTCTGGTGCAATTTATTACAGGCTGGAAAGTATAACAGAAAATGAGAATATGCCTCATAATGATTTTTTGGGAGACTTGCGAGGTTTCCCAAACCTCGCAGGTCTTGGGGAATTGACCAACAAACGGCCGTTTTACGGGTATAATGAGTGTGAGTATGAACGGAGAAAGGTGTTAGGATGAGTACGTTGTATGTTTATGTGCCGGCGGTGGCGCATACGAAGGCGGGTCACCCGGAAAATCATCATCGGTTGGCGGATTTGTTGGCAGTTTTGCATCCGTTTAATGTGCTGGGTGAGTTGACGGTCATTATCTCCAAACCGGCTTCGATGGCCCAACTTTTACGTGTTCACACTAAAGGGCTGGTAGAGCAAGTCCGTCAAGTTTCCCGGCGCGGCGGCGGGCTGCTGGATCGGGGGGACACTTACGCCACTGAATCGAGTTATGAGTTGGCGCGGTTGGCGGTGGGGGCTTGTTGTACGGCCGTCGATCACATCATGTCAGGCGCGTTCCGCAACGGGCTGGCCCTGGTGCGCCCTCCCGGCCATCACGCCGGACGGGATCGGGTGAGCGGCTTTTGTTTGTTCAACAACATCGCCGCTGCCGCCCGCCATGCCCAGAAAGCGCATGGCGTCAAGCGCGCGCTCATCGTGGATTTTGATGTGCATCATGGCAATGGCACCCAAGATATTTTTTATGATGATGACAGCGTGCTTTTCGCCTCTTTGCATATGTTCGCTCCCTACTTTTATCCGGGCATTGGCGGCTCTCACGAAATGGGAGCCGGCCGCGGACGAGGCTACACGGTCAATGTGCCTTTTCCCCCGTTTGTCGGCGACGCCGGTTATTTGCACGCTCTGGACGCGCTCTTGAAACCGAAGGTGGATGAATTTCAGCCGGAGTTGATTTTGGCGTCGGTGGGGTTTGATGCGCATTGGCAAGACCCGTTGGCGCAGGCAGGGCTTAGTTTGACCGGGTATGCTCAAGTAGCGCGTCGTTTAATTGAAATGGCTGACCGGTGGTGTGACGGCCGTATCCTCTTTGTGCTGGAGGGCGGTTATAAGCAAGACATCCTGACATTGGGCATTCTTAACTTGATTTATGCCCTGACGGGACAGGATGAAATTAACGACGCCCTTGGCCCCATGCCCTATGCTGAACAAGACGTTACCGAAATCATTCGCCAATTGCGTCAGCGCCACTTGCTAAAATAGGGGAAACTTTGCATAATATCACGTAAGTTGACCATAATAAATCGTCTGTGTATATGATAGAGACCTGCGAGGTTTTCAAAACTTCGCAGGTCTAGTAAAACTCATGTGAGGGGTTCCTGTGACGACCATATCCCTTCAAGATTACCTTCAACAAATCGAAAACATGATTGGAGAAGATCGCAGCGCTGAAGCCGCGATGCATTGTCGTCATATCTTGCAGCAGTACCCGCGACATATTGACACCTATCGCTTGTTTGCCAAAGCGTTGTTGGAACAAGGGGAGTTTGGGGCGGCGGCTGATTTGTTCCAGCGCGTACTCAGCGCCATTCCCAATGATTTCATTTCCCATGTGGGGCTTTCTGAGGCGCTCAAAGAACAATCTATCCAACCTCAATCCCATTGGCATCTGGAGCGGGCTTTTGAGATGCAGCCCTATCATGGCGCCATTCGTCAGGAATTGTCGGTCTCCTACCGGCAAAATGGGGAGTCGGTGAATGAACTATTGCCGTTGACGCCCGGGGCATTGGCCCGGCTTCACTTTCGGAGCGGAATGTATGTTCAATCGGCGATGGAACTGCGGCAAGCGTTGAAAGATGACCCGGATCGGGTTGATTTGGAGACGCTGCTGGCGGAGTTGTTGTGGCGGGATGGTCAGCGGGTAGCGGCCGTTAACTTATGTCATCGGGTGTTGGATGTGATGCCGGACTGTATTCCGGCGAAGGCGATTTTGGCGGATATTTGGCTGCGGACGGGTCAGATCCAAGAAGCGCAGCCGCTGCTGAAACAACTGCAAAAGTTAACCCAAATTGATGCGGCGCATGTGGATGAGGAGACGGCCGTTGGTCAAGCCTTCATGGCGGTGGGCGCGCCGGAGATTCCCGATGAGTTGATGGCGGAATATTTGGGGGATGCCGACCGATACAGTCAACCTGGCTTAGCGGAAACGGCCGTCGAAGGCGAAGGCGGCGAAGAAATTGACGCCAGCTATGATTGGTTGACGGCCGTCGAATCAGAATCGGAACTGTTCCAGGAAGGTGAACTGGATGGTGAATGGGAGAAGCCGGAAACGGATTGGTTGGTAGACCCCGATGCGCCTGCAGACGAACTGGAAGTTGAAGGAGATTCAGCAGATTGGTTGACTGATTTGGACGCCATGACCGATGCTGATGATTTTGATGCCCTCTTTACAGACGATGCAGCCGGTGGGGATACGGCCGTTGCCGAAGACCCCGAAGATACCCTCGATTGGTTGACGGAAACCACACAAGATGATTTCGATGCCATACAGATCAGCCCCGAGGACGCCGCTGAATGGATGGCTGCTACCGACAGCGATTTATTTAGCGAGTCCGGTGTAGAAGCTGATGATGGCGAAGACTCCGAATGGCTGGCCAAACCGGATGAGGCCGACTCGGAATTCGCTATTTCCGAGCCAGGGGCGG
Organism: Chloroflexota bacterium; assembly: GCA_024277135.1. Classification (GTDB taxonomy): domain Bacteria; phylum Chloroflexota; class Anaerolineae; order Promineifilales; family Promineifilaceae; genus JAJRVV01. Next base: position 20,505 of record JAJRVV010000011.1, read on the forward strand.
TGGCTTTGCCCGATTGGTTGAACGAAGCTGAGGAGCCGGTGGATGTGATCTCCGAGGCAGATGGCCTGCCGGATTGGTTGGCCGGTGAGGGCGACGAGAGTCAGGAACAGGTTGAGGAATTAGCCGGGGTTGATGACGACACGCTGCCGGGTTGGTTGACAGACGAGTTGGATGAGACAGTCGTTGCTGAGAAAGCGCCGGACGATATGAGCGACGAGGATGAATTGCCGGGTTGGCTGGCGGGCGCTGAGGCGGAGACCCCGGCCAGCGCCGTTGAATCTAAAATGGAAGAAGCCCCGGATTGGGTGACGGGTGAATTGGACGAAACCTTGATCGGCGTCGGGGAGCCGGAGGAAGAGACGGAAACGGCCGTGTCTGATGAACTTCCCGATTGGATTACCGGCGAATTGGATGAATCACAAGCTGGCGCAGAAGCAGATACGGCCGTCCCTTTAGATGAACCGGTGGATTCCATACCGGGAGAAATTAGCTCGGAGGCTGATTTGCCGGATTGGTTATCCGATGAAGAAAGTGACGAGGATGTAGAGACGGCCGTGGCCCAGCTGCCCGACTGGTTAGAGTCTGACAGCGAAGAAATTCTCCCAGTGGCCGAAGAGCCACAAACTGACGCTGATCTGATGGATGCGCTACCCGATTGGCTGACTGAATCGGAAGGGGAAGCAGGGGGTGAATTGGAGGAAGATGTGATAGCCGAACAAGACGATATGATGCCGGGCTTGCCCGATGAACCGGAAGATGAACCGAAACCGGAACGCGCAGAAGAAGACGAAGATCTGCTTTCTTTGTTGGCCGAAAGCGGCGCTGGCAGCGGCGAGGAAGATGCAGAGGATTTGCTGGCCGATTTACTGGCTCCCGCTGCCGAAGAAAGTGAATTCCCCATTGTTGTTGAAGAATATTTGTCAGATTCCCTGGTTGGGATTTTGGATGAGTTGGCGCCAGACGCAACCGATGACGGGACGTCGTCCGACGCCCCGCCCACAGGAGAATTATCTGATTCTCTGGTGGAGTTGTTGGATGAAATGGCGCCAATGGACAGCGGCGAATTGGCTGATCTGGAGGCCCAGGACGACCAACCTATCGTTGCCGCTGATTTGCCCAATTGGCTGATGGACATGGCTCCAGAAGGGGCAACTACCGAGAGCGAAACAGATGAACCGGAGCCGGAAGCGGAGGGAGATGCGGATGATTTGACCATTCTCACAAACCTTTTGGCCGAAGCGGAGGATTCTGATACGGAAATGGAAATCGGCGACCTGAATGATGATTTGGCTTGGTTGACCCCCATTGATGATGATGGCGTGGAAGCCGAAGCCAGTAAAATTGTCACCGGCTGGCTCAGCTCTGACCCCGGCTTTGTTTCTGAAACCAAAGGGTGGACCGATGAGTTGTTGGAGTCTGCCGAATCGCTGAATGAGGAAGAAGAGGAAGAACTGAATGGCACGATTGATTGGTTGGCAGGGTTAGCCGCCGCTTCGATGGCTGAAATCTCGCCGGATGAGGAATTGGCTGGCGAAACGCCAGTTGGCGAGACGCCGGAGGCAGAATTAACACACACCGAACCCGAATTGGCGGTTGACGACGATTTGGATTTCTTCGACACGCTGGTTGATGAAGCGGAGATGTTGGATTCGGAATCGGAGGATGCGGCATTGGGGGATGCTGAAGAAGCAGACGAATTGGATTGGTTGTCCGGCTTGGCAGTAGACGCGGAATTGCCAGAAACGGACGATTTAGCCGATGCAGTTGTCGCTTTGGGCGATGACGATTTGGAAATGGCGGGAGACGCCGTTGAGGATGTCCCGGTTTTAGCTGATGAGGGGGACAGTGACCTCTCCTGGTTATCTGATCTGGCAGTGGGCGCTGATGATGAATTGGCCGCCTCTCCTACTTTGGAGGAAGCCGATGCGGAACCCACGCCAGCGGAAACGGCCGTAGATGACGTTGAAGATGCCATGACCTGGCTGGAAGGATTGGCTGCCGAACAAGGCGCGCCTGTGGAAGAACTGCCGTCCATCGCCCAAAAAATTGAGGCTGATACGGAAGCGGAATTGAGTGAAACGCCGCCATCTCCTGTTGACGATTTGATTGGGGACGAAGTGGATGACGCCATGACCTGGCTGGAAGGATTGGAAGCGGAGAAGGTTGAAATGGCGGCGGAATCCCCGGAAACGGCCGTTGACGAAGATGAAGCAGAGCCGGAGATGTACCAACCGCCGGAATGGGTGTCCGTGTCCCAATCGGTGCTGCCGGGCAATGTGGAGGATGTGCCGGAAGAGGTGGATGACGCCATGTCCTGGTTGACGGAGTTGGCGGCGGAACAAGGGGCCGAATTGACTGAGGATGCGGATACGGCCGTGACCGAGGACGCCCTTCTCCCCACTGAACCTGAACTGGAGATTGAACCAGAGCCAGAGCTGACGGCCGAACCCCTGGTTGATGATTCTTTGCTGGCTGCTTTGGATTGGTTGGGCGCGAATGTCGGTGACTCGGAAAGCGAATCGCTGCCGGAACAAGTGGCGGTATCCGACGACGAACTGGCGAATGCGCTTGATTTTCTGGAGCAGTTGGATGTGTCGTCCCCGGCTGAAACAGCAGAAACGGCCGTCGGTCCCAGCCACGAAGTTGTCACCGAGTTTGATTCTGACATTCTGGGAACCATGCCCGACGATCCGGATGAGGCGATGGATTGGCTGGCTAATTTTGCCGGGCCGGATACTGGGGTGGACATGCCGGTGGCCGAGCCGGAAGTCATGGAGCCAGAAAGCGAACAACTGGAAACTTCCGAACCGGAACCGGCCGCGCCGCCGGATGTAGAGGCCACCATGCTGGCCGAAATGCCGGATGATCCCGATGAGGCGATGACCTGGCTGGCACAATTGGCCGATGAAGAGCCGGAAGCGGCTCCCGCTGGCGACGCAGAACCTGATGTGGAAACGGCCGTGCCTGATTTGGAAGACGTGTTGGGTGACGTTGAGCCTGAACCGGCCGCCGACGTTGAAGCCGATGGAGAATATTTGGACGCTATGCCCGAAGACCCCGATGAGGCGATGGCGTGGCTGGAGAAATTGGCCGCTCGTCAAGGGGCGCCGGCCGAGGAACTTCCCTCAGTTTCGGTGGCAGAAGCCGCCGATCTACAGGAATTTGAGTTGCCGGATATTGATTCTCTTACTGCCGAATCTGAACAAAGAGGGGAGCCGGAGATGGCTCCCACTGAGCCAATGGACTCCGCGCCGCCGGTACCCACGACAGATGACTTGCTGACGCCAGATGACGAACTAGTGGATGCTCTGCCCGATTGGTTGACTCAGGGGCCAGGCTTATCGGATGAAACCGGTCACACTGGTTGGCTGCGATCTTTGGACGAACCGGATGTTGCAGGCTGGTTGGCGGGCGAGGAAGATGTGGCCGCCACTGGTATTTACAAAAAGCAGGATTGGACGGATTTTTCGTCGGAAACGAAAATCGAAACTGGCCCATTGCCATCCCTTGATGCGGGCACGGGTGATTTGGCTGCGGAAACGGACGAGTTGACGCTGTTTGATGATGACATCGTGCTGCCGGACACGGGGCCGTTGACGAGTTCGGTGGACGAAGACGCCTTGTTATCAGCGCGGCGGGCGCTTAATTTGGGTGACTTTGAGGGCGGCGTGGATGATTACCGTGTTTTGGTGGAAGCTGGAGATGGCTTGGGGTCGTTGATTACGGACTTGGAAACGGCCGTGACCACCTACAACCAACAACCTATGCTGCGCCACGTATTAGGCGATGCCTACATGCGTAACGGCCAACTGCAAAAAGCGCTGGAAACCTACCGTCACGCCCTTGACCTGCTCTGATTTTCAGGTAAAACTAACCCGCTTTTAAGAATTGGATGAGGCGGCTAAGCAATTGGCTGCCTTTTTCTTTGCAACCTAAACTTTTGGAGAAATGATATGGAACGTACACTCATCTTGGTAAAACCGGACGGCGTCCAACGCGGACTGGCTGGCGAAATTATCGGCCGTTTTGAACGGCGCGGCCTCAAATTGGTGGGCATGAAATTCATGCAAATATCCCAGGCGTTGGCGGAACAACATTACGGCGTGCATAAGGAACGGCCGTTTTACAACGACCTCGTCGCCTATATCACCTCTGGCCCGGTAGTCGCTATGGTGTGGGAAGGCAAAGACGCCATCAACGCCGCCCGCGCCACCATGGGCGCCACCAACCCCGCGGCGGCCGCGCCCGGCACCATTCGCGGCGATTTGGGCATGGAAATCGGCCGTAACCTGGTGCATGGCTCCGACAGTCCCCAAAATGGCGTCAAGGAAGTCAACCTGTTCTTCAATGCCGATGAAATAGTGGACTGGAACCGGGGCGGCGATAAGTGGATTAAAGAGTGAGAAACCAAAACATCCGATTTCTTGTCACGCATCATGTTGGCGCGCTTGACAATGAGAAATCAGATGTCTTTGCAGTTGCAAGAAAAGAGCGCCATACCGGCGCTCTTTTTTTATACATTGGGGGTTCTAGATCAGCGTCAATGCACTCGCAAAACGACGCGCGCATCCCGCCACAAATCCTCCAAATCATAATAATCCCGTTTTTCCGGCGAGAAAAGATGGACGATGAGATCGCCAAAATCCACCAGCACCCAGCCATATTGCGCTTCACCTTCGATGCTGTTCGCCAACGTGTCGGCTTTGTGTTTGGCGTCGCCAGCGACGTTCTCGGCCAGCGCTTTTAACTGTCGTTCATTTTCGCCGCTGCAAATGAGAAAATAATTGGCAAAGACGGCTTGCTCACGAATGTCGAGCAAAACGATGTCGCTGCCTTTTTTATCCAGGATGGAATCCACTAATAAATGCGCTAAATCTAAACTGTCCAGTTTTCACCTCCAGAGGTAAACTCGATGAAATTTTAACATGAGGGCGATGGGCAGACAAGACGCCCGACTTGCGCGGCCGGATTTGCCTTGATCCATCCTGAAATTCCTTTACAATTAGAGCGAATGTTCTATTGTGTGGATGTGCAGAGCGACTGAAACGGGTGACGAGATAATGGACTTTTCTTTTGCGGATGCCGGACAAAACAGCGCCATGTGGACGATCAGCGACCTGACGCGCTACATTCGAGAACTGTTTGAGATTGATTATTGCCTACAAGATGTGGAAGTGAGCGGTGAAATCTCGAACTTTACCCAGGCGCGGTCAGGGCATCTTTATTTCACGCTCAAGGATGAGGGGGCGCAGTTGAAATGCGTCATGTGGCGCTCGTCGGCGGAGCGGCTGCGTTTTGCGCCGCAGGATGGGGACGCGGTGGTGGCGCACGGCCGTGTCTCCGTCTACGAGGCGGGCGGAGCTTACCAGTTGTACGCCAACCGGTTGGAGCCGGCCGGGCGCGGTGATCTGGCGCTGGCTTTTGAGCAGTTGAAGCGGCAGTTGGAAGCGGAAGGGTTGTTCGATCCGGTACACAAACAGCCCATCCCCCGCTTTCCAGGCAAAATCGGCATCGTCACTTCGGCCGACGCCGCCGCGCTGCGGGACATTCTCAACGTGCTGCGCCGCCGCTGGCCGCTGGCCCAGGCGCTTATCGCTCCCACGTTGGTGCAGGGGGAAACTGCGCCGCCCCAGATTGTGCGCGCCTTGCAATGGCTGGACGGCCGTTCCGACATTGACCTCATCATCCTCTCTCGCGGCGGCGGTTCCATGGAGGATTTGTGGGCGTTTAACGATGAGCGGGTGGCCCGCGCCATCTTTGCCGCCCAACATCCCGTCATCAGCGGCGTAGGGCACGAGGTGGACTTCACCATCAGCGATTTTGCGGCCGACGCGCGCGCGCCCACGCCTTCGGCGGCGGCGGAACTGGCTGTGCCGGATATGGCGGAACTGCGGCCGGCGCTGCGCGGGGCCGCCCGGCAGTTGGCGGGGCAGGTGGGGCAGATCATCCAGCAAAAACGGCGGCGGGCGCAAAGCCTGGGCCGCGCTCTGCGCCATCTCAGCCCGCAGGCGGGTCTGGACAATAACCGGCAAAAGTTGGATAGCTGGCACGGCCGTCTGCACACGGCCGCGCGGCGAAAATTGGAGCGGGAACAAAATCGGCTGGCGCTGGCTCAGGCCGGTTTGCTGGCCTACAGCCCTTTGGCCACGTTGTCGCGGGGATATGCGATTGTGCGGGATGGGGACGGCCGTATCATCCGCTCCGTCCGGCAGGTCAAACCCGGCGACGAACTGGATGTGCAGGTGAGCGACGGCGCCTTTGGCGTGAGCGCGCAGCCATTTGGAGGAGAAGCATGAGTGAAGAAAAAGAATTGACCTTTGAAACGGCCTTGTCCGAACTGGAGCAAATCGTCTCCCGGCTGGAAGCGGGCGAACTGACGCTGGAGGAATCGCTGGCCTTGTTCGAGCGCGGGCAGGAGTTGGCCGCCCACTGCAACAACCTGCTGGACAACGCCAGCCTCCGCGTCGAGCAGCTCACTGAAGACGGCGAAATCCTGGACGTGTCCGGGCAGATTTAAGCGGTTGCCATTTCCTGCTAGATTTGGCATGATTAAAGCATGGAATACAAAACGACAAACATTGATCCTTCGGAATTGAAAGACACCGTTGCCGAAAAGCGGAAATACAACGTCCTCAATGTAAAAGATGCGCGCAAAGTGGCCCGTTCCTGGTTAGACAGCATTGACTTGACAGACGCCGTCACCTTTGGATTGCCCGAAATAGATGATCGGTATCACGTCTGGCGCGTCCCTCTTACCGGCGTTGATTCCAGAGAACGAGTGGGCGAAATTGTGATAGACGCCTACACATCCCTTTTGTTAAAAGACAAAACCACTGCGCCGGAAGTCATAGAGGCGCGTTTGCTGCGACGCCCCCTTTTATCGGAGAAAAAGAAGGCTCCATTCTCCAAAAAAAGTTATAAGCCTTCCAGTTTAAGGAACACCATTGCCTTGGGAGACGCAGAAGAAATCCTACCCGATTTCCCCGAGGAATCGGTTGATCTCATTTTCACCTCTCCCCCCTATTTTAACGCCCGCCCCGAATACGAAGATTACATCACCTACGAAGAATATCTGCTTAAAATACGCAAAGTCATTCACGCTTGCCACCGCGTGCTAAATGAGGGGCGTTTTTTCGTGATGAACATTTCTCCTGTCCTGATCAGACGAGCCAGCAGGAGCGAGTCGTCAAAACGGATAGCGGTTCCTTTTGATATGCACCGGCTGTTTGTGGAAGAAGGGTTCGATTTCATTGATGACATTATTTGGGTCAAGCCGGAAGGGGCCGGGTGGGCGACTGGCCGGGGTCGTCGTTTTGCGGCCGACAGAAACCCGTTGCAGTACAAACCAGTCCCCGTTACTGAGTACATTTTGGTCTATCGCAAACAGACCAAACGCTTGATTGATTGGAACATTCGCACCCACCCTCGTCAAGATTTGGTTGCAGCCTCCAAAGTGGCAGACGATTACGAAAAAACGAACATCTGGCGCATCAAACCGGCATATGACAAGAAACACCCCGCCATTTTCCCCGAAGAGTTAGCCGCTAAGGTGATCCAATACTATTCGTTTGTAGATGATGTGGCGCTAGACCCTTTTGCCGGTTCAGGGACCGTTGGCTTGGCCGCCGCCAAATTAAAAAGACGCTTCGTTTTGATTGATAAGGAACCAAAATACATTGACATCATGCGAACACGGGCTAAACAATGGCTGGGCAAGCGAGCGGCCGATGTTCTCTGTATCAATTGTCCGCCCATTTCTGTTGACGATATGCTTTTGTAGGAAACCGCCCATGACGCCAGATGAACCGATCACCAGCCTGATTGATTTGCTCAGCAATGAATCTCAAAAACTTCTGACGACCAGTGGGTCTGAGCTGATCCAGAAAATCGGAATAGAAACGGTCAGGGGGGTGGTTTTAGATGTTTTATCCGGCCGTAATTTGCGTGATTCAACGGAAATGCTCACCCGCCGCCGATTGGTTTCTTTGAATGTGGCTACCGTTGACATGATCTTGAAAGGAAGCGCTATTCAGTCTGATTTTGTGGGCAAGCTGCCGGAGATTGCCGAAAGAATTCTCCAACAAAAACGCCTATCAAAAGCGGACAGATGGATGGCGCAGTGGGTTTTGGGCCTGACCGATAAAGCGTCGCAAAATGTGCTGCGGGACAACGCTAATTTGCTTTCTGAGTATCGCCAACGTTTGGTGCAGGTTTTTGAAGATGTCATCGCCCAAAGCGTAGCTGAACTGGGGGTGTTGCGCGGGGAAATTGCGCTCAATGGTATGCCGGCGGTGGAATTGAGTTGGAAGTTAATGCTTTACTTGTTGGGCATAGTCGGGGCGCAAACGTTGACGATTCGTGGTTCGGAAAAATCAGTTTATGGCAAGTTGTTTGAACGGCTGGTTTTAGGGTCGCTGCTTCATATTTTGGGCTTTCAGCATACCGGCATTTCTGGCGCTCGAAATTTTGAGCGAGAGTTTTGGTTGTCCTCGCAGGGAGAACGTCGGGAAAGCGATGCAACGGCGCTGTGGGAAGCGGGCAAGGGAGCGCGGTTTGACATTGGGTTTATCGGCCGTGGCAACCCGGAAATTTCATTGGATAAGGTTTCCCGATTTGCGCGAGAAATTGAATTGGGGAAAGCGACCTGGTTCATGGCCACTATCGTCATTGTGGATCGTATTGGCCGGGGCAGCAAAATCAAAGAACTGACCCGGCAGGCGGATGGCGATATTGTGCAAATGAGCCTGGCTTATTGGCCGCAGGAAGTTGCTGTGATTTTGAATGAGCGGATGGGGTTTGAGCATCTCTTGGTGAGTATGCCGCGTGAGGAAGTGAGTGATTATCTGGCAGAGGCGATAAAAACTGTACCTCTGGCTCAGTTCTTGCCGAATCAGGAATGAAATACGATGGCTTGAATGGTTGTGGCATGGAGGATTTTTGAAGGGCGGGAGCCAATCAACCTGGTTAATAGGCCATAATCAAAATTCTCGAATGACGGCCGTTCCCCCCGTTGTCAGGTGAGCGTGGAGTGTTATACTTCGGGATGGAAAACCCAAGATTCAAAAACCAAAGGAAGAGATAGTGTTCAAGAGTATCCGCGAATCCCTGACCCGCACCCGCCAATCCGTCTTCGGCCAGATTGTCAGCGTGCTGGGGATGGGCGAAATTACTGACGAAACCTGGGACGACCTGGAAGCGCTGCTGATTCAAGCTGATGTTGGCGTGCCCACCACCCTGGCATTGGTAGATGCCCTGCGCGCCCGCGCCAGCAAAGATGGGTTGTTTCGAGCCGAACAGTTGATTCAGGCATTGAAAGAGGAACTGCGGGCGATTTTGTTTGATCCACCCGTGTTCGAGTTGGAAGAACCGCGTCAATTGACGGTGGTCATGGTCGTGGGCGTGAATGGGTCGGGCAAGACGACGACGATAGGCAAACTGGCGCACAAGTATCTGGCGGACGGCCGTAAAGTCATCCTGGCTGCCGGCGACACCTTTCGCGCGGCCGCCATTGACCAGCTTAAAATTTGGAGCGAACGGGCCGGCGCGCCCCTCATCGCCGGACAGCCGGGCAGCGACCCGGCGGCGGTGGCGTATGACGGTATCCGCGCCGCCCGCGCCCGCGGTTTCGACCTGCTTATCATTGACACCGCCGGCCGGCTGCACACCAAATTTAACTTGATGCGCGAGCTGGAAAAAATGCGGAGCGTCTGCCAAAAGAGCGTTCACGCCGCGCCGCACGAAGTTCTGCTGGTGTTGGACGCTCCAACCGGCCAGAATGCGTTGACGCAGGCGCAGAAATTCAAAGAGTCGGTTCACGTCACCGGCGTCATCCTGACCAAACTGGACGGCGCGGCCAAAGGGGGTATGGTTTTTGCCATCTACCGGGAATTGGGTTTGCCCGTCCGCTTCATCGGCACCGGCGAAAAAATAGAAGACCTGGCCCCTTTTGACCCGGATTTGTTCATCGAAGGGCTTTTTGAAGGATGAAGGCGGAAGGCAGAAAAATCTAAACTACCAGGCGATAAATTTTTTACATTGAGGTTGAGGAATGGAAGAAATCATTACGCAATTGAACAAGTTACAAGATACGGTAAACCATTTGCGGAGGCGGCTTTGACGTCGCTGATAAATTGGAACAGATAGTGAAACTGGAAAAAGCGGCGGCGGCGTCTGACTTTTGGGATGATTCTACGGCCGCTCAAGCCAAAATGCGCCAATTGACCAAACTGCGGGAGCAGACGGCCGTCTGGGAGCAGGTAAGCAGACGGCTGGCCGACGCCCTGGATTTGGCGGAGTTGGGCGACGATGATTTGCTGGATGAGTTGAGCCAGGAGACGGAAGCCTTAACCAAAACGGTGGCTAACCTGGAATTTCGGGCGTTGTTTGCCGGCCAATATGATGACGAAAACGCGATTCTGGCGATTCATGCCGGGGCCGGCGGCACCGAAGCGCAGGATTGGGCGCAGATATTGCAACGCATGTTTTTGCGCTGGTCGGAAAAGCATGGCTGCAAAGCGAATATTTTGGATCAGAGTTCAGGCGATGAGGCGGGTCTCAAAAGCTGCCTGATTCGGTTTGAGGGGGATTTGGCCTACGGCCGTCTCAAATCCGAGCGGGGGGTTCACCGGCTGGTGCGCATCTCCCCCTACGACTCTTCCAGCCGCCGCCACACCTCATTTGCCAAGGTGGAAGTGTGGCCCGATGTGGCGGAAGACATCGAAATTGAGATAGATGAGAAAGATTTGCGGATTGATCGGTTCCGGGCCAGCGGCGCCGGCGGACAGCATGTGCAGAAAAATGAAACGGCCGTGCGCCTCACCCACATTCCCACCGGACTCGTCGTCTCCTGCCAAAATCAGCGGTCGCTGACGCAGAATATGCAGGCGGCGATGAGCATCCTGAAAGCGCAGATGTTTGATTTAGAACGGCGTAAACAAGAAGCAGAAATCGCCTCTCTCAAAGGGGAAGACATATCCGCCGAATGGGGCAGTCAGATTCGATCTTACGTGCTCCATCCCTACAAAATGGTGAAGGATCACCGCACCAATCATGAAGTTGGCAACGCCCAGGCAGTGCTGGACGGCCGTCTGGATGAGTTTATGGAAGCGTTTTTGAAGCATACTGTAGGCAGCTAGAGTCCATCAGCCTCTAGCTGGTAAGGAGATTGCCATGTCCAACCGAGAATTGAAAGAGAAAATGCGCCGCGCCCGGAAGCGTCCGGCCGCGCGGCCTGCAGCCCGCCGCGCGGCCAAGCGGCGGGTGCGTCCGTCCATTCGAGCGGCGGCGCGCAAAGCCGTTGCCCGCAAACGACCGATGCCTACCCCGCCGCAGCGACGGCCGTTGCGTCCGGCGGCGGCTCGTCCGGCCCGCGCCGCCGCCCCTCCCAGCCCGGAACTCACCAGCCGGGTGCAGGCGGCGCAAACCCAATTTGCCGATCTGGAAAGCAAAGCGCAGCTCAGCGGTATTTACACGGCCGTTGGCGCATTTGACACCCAACTCGTCGAATTGCCGCTGGCTTTGGAGGCGCTGCGTAATCGGGGCTATGTCCATTCCGAGCAGTTAGAAGACCGGCTGGAGGCGTTGGAAGAGCAGTGGGACCAAACCCGTCCCCGCGTTGAATCCGCTTTGCAAGATCATGTGGCCCGGTTGGATAAGGAGTTAGACGAAGTGGAACGGCGCGTCCACTCTTTGCGTCCGGCGGAACCGGCCCTGCGCGCGGCCGAGTCGGTGATCAACTCCTTGACGCAGCGGATCAGCGCCGCGGAAACGGCCGTGTCTGGCCTGTACGCCGGTATGAAAACCGAACTACAAAAAATTGACTATGAAATGAGTCAAATCGGCCGCATGATGGATGTGTTTGAAGGGGCGAAAGACCTCCAACTGCGGGAAACTGAAGGGCCGCTCATGGCCGTCAAATCTATGTGGCAACGGGACGGCAAAGAAGGCCCAGAAGGGTATCTGTTTTTGACCGATCAACGCTTGTTGTTTGAGCAGCGGGAGGAAATCGTCACTAAAAAACGACTGGGCATCTTCAAAGCGGAATCGGAAACCGTTCAGGAACTCTTGCTTGATATTGCAGTGGCTGATGTGGAATCTGTCACCGATAAGGAGGAAGGCGGTTTTTTGGGCATGGGCAAAGATGACATCATCGAATTGGTCTTTTCGGCGAATGCGCCCATCTCGCGCGGCCGTTTTCATCTAAAAGGGCAGGATTCAGCCGATTGGTCTGCCATGATCAAGCGCATCCAGTCAGGCGAAATTGACGATGACCGGGCACAGGAATACCTGGAAGAGCTAGCCGACGCCAAAGAAACCGCATTGGCATTTCCCGCCCAATGCCCCAACTGTTTTGCGGCCGTGCCTACCCCGCCGCGCGGCGTTGTCAGCATCACCTGCGAATTTTGCGGCGCTACCATCACGCCTATCGGCTAGCCTTCATTCGCAACCCGCAAAATCCATTTGGCAGTCGGCGCTTTCTTGGGTAAAATCCTATCCTTATGCGCTAATCTACCATTAACGCAAAAAGGCTTGACACATCGAAGTTTACCTATAGAATAGCGTTACTTATGTTAAAGTGCGTGGGCAAAAAATAAGAGCGTTGGCCCGATCAGGCCAAACGCTCTTTTTGTGCGTTTACGTACCTCATGAAAACGAACCGAAAAACACTGCAATTTTAGGAAGAGGGTCGAGCTAAAAATTAACTGGGAGGTCGTTTGGTGGAGACAACAGAAATCCGCACGCTGCGTATCAGCATAGCATCCCCCGAACAAATTCGTTCATGGTCATACGGTGAAGTCACAAAGCCGGAAACAATCAATTACCGTCGTTTGCGCCCTGAAAAAGATGGCCTGTTCTGCGAAGCCATTTTTGGGCCGACGCGGGATTGGCAATGTTATTGCGGCAAATATAAGAACGTACGCTACAAAGGCATTGTTTGTGATAAATGCGGCGTTGAAATTACGCGCTCTTCCGTTCGCCGGGAACGGCTGGGGCATATTGAACTAGCCGCGCCGGTGGCCCATGTCTGGTATACCCGCCGGGTGCCCAGCTACATGGGTCTTTTGCTCAATGTGTCTCGTCGCAATCTTGATCGTGTTCTTTACTTTGCTCAATATGTTGTTACCAGCGTAGATGAGGATGCCCGCCAACGCGCCTTCAAACGATTGGATGAGGATCTGGTAGAGGCGGAGCTGAAGCTGGACGAAGATGTCCAGACCCAGGTTAGTGAAGCAACCGAAGAGGCTTCGGGTCGCTTGGCCCAATTAGAAGCATCGCTGGCAGAACTAAATGCCACCTTTGACGATCGATTGGCGGCCGCAACTGATGAAGTCGTCCGTGACGCCAAATCCGTGGAACAACGTCTGGAAAATCTCTCTGGCAAAAAAGCCAAAGAGGATATTGCGCTGGGCGATACGGTCGTGGTCAAAAAAGGCGAGGTTGTGGGTCGTGAACATTCGGTCATGGTTCAGGAAATCACGACGGAATGGCTGACCCAGGTGCAGCAAAACAGTGAAGAAGAACAGCAATCTCAGGTGGCTCATCTCCAGAAAGAGATTGAAGAACTTCGTTCTGAAATTGGCGTGGTGGCTGAGGATGTCCGCGAGCGCCTGAGTGACCGTTTGGTGCGCCTGCGCCAACAAGCTCAGCAAAACCGGGAAAGCCTTGAAAGTCTCACGCAGATGATGTTTCTGAACGAGACGGAATTTCGGGACATGAAAAGCAAATTTGGCAATGTGTTCCGCACCGGCATGGGTGCGGAAGCGTTGTATGAAGTTTTGCAGCGAATGGACCTGGATAAATTGTCGAAGGATTTGTGGCGCGAGGTGCGGACGACGCGCTCAAAACAGGCGGCCAAACGGGCCACAAAACGACTCCAGGTGGTTGAAGCGTTGCGCAGCAGCGGCAATCGCCCCGAATGGATGATTTTGACGGTGCTGCCGGTGATTCCTCCCGACTTGCGGCCGATGGTGCAGCTGGATGGCGGCCGTTTCGCCACCTCTGACTTGAATGATTTGTATCGTCGGGTGATCAACCGGAACAATCGGTTGAAGCGGCTGCTGGATTTGGGCGCGCCGGAAGTGATTGTGCGCAACGAAAAGCGTATGCTGCAAGAGGCAGTGGATAGTCTGATTGACAACAGCCAGCGGGGCAAGGCATTGAGCCGCCGCGGCCGGCGTGAGTTGAAATCGCTTTCTGACATGCTGAAGGGGAAGAAGGGGCGTTTCCGCCGCAATTTGCTGGGTAAACGTGTGGATTATTCCGGCCGTTCAGTGATCGTGGTTGGCCCGAAATTGAAACTGGGACAATGTGGTTTGCCCAAGGTGATGGCATTGGAATTGTTCCGGCCGTTTGTGATTAGCAAATTGGTGGAGTATGGCCATGCCAGCAATGTGAAGGGGGCCAAGCGGTTTATTGAACGGCAGCCGCCGGAAGTGTGGGAGGTTGTGGAAGAGGTTATCCAGGGCCGGCCCATTTTGCTTAATCGGGCGCCGACGTTACACCGGTTAGGTATTCAGGCGTTTATGCCGACGCTGGTGGAAGGGAAGGCGATTCAGCTTCATCCCCTGGTGTGCGCTGCGTTTAATGCGGACTTTGACGGCGACCAGATGGCGGTGCATGTGCCATTGTCGGAAAGGGCTGTGAATGAAGCGATTGGCATGATGATGGCGACCCGTAACCTGCTGAAACCGGCTGATGGTCAACCGATTGTGGGACCATCCAAGGATATGGTTTTAGGCGTTTACTATCTCACGTTGATGCGCGACGGGTTGAAGGGTGAAGGTCATATCTTTGGCAGTCTCGAAGAAGTAGAGATGGCTTATGAACTGGGTTTGCTCGACATCCATGCTCGAATCAAACTATACACCGACACCTATTACAGCGAAAAAGACAAACGATACGCCAACGAAAAACCGCGGCGGCGGCTGATTGAAACATCGCCGGGCCGGGTGATTTTGAACCAGGCTATGCCGCCGGAAATGCAGTTCGTCAACCGAATTTTGGATAAAGGCGGCATCAATTCCCTGATTCACCGGGTGTACCGTTTGCTAGGCGATGAAACCACGATTGAATTGGTGGACAAGATAAAAGACCTGGGCTTTAAGTACGCCACGATTTCCGGCACGACGATAGCCGTGGCCGACCTGACGATTCCTGAAGAACGGGAAGAGATTTTGCGCAGCGCCCGCCGCCGCGTGGACGAAATTGACCGGCAGTACCGGCGCGGTCTGTTGACGGAAGATGAGCAGTACCAACGCACGATTGAACAGTGGAACGGGGCTAAGGATCAAGTTGAGAAAGCGGTGCGCGATGCCATTGATCCGGCCGGGCCGATTGCGATGATGGCGTTGTCTGGCGCGGGTAAGGGTGGTTTTGGCCCCATTACCCAGTTAGCCGGGATGCGTGGTCTGATGGCGGATCCGAGCGGCCGTATCATTGCCGTGCCGATTCGTTCCAATTTCCGCCAGGGCTTGGACACTCTGGAGTATTTTATCTCGACGCATGGCGCGCGTAAAGGGTTGGCGGATACCGCTTTGCGCACGGCCGACGCCGGATATCTAACCCGACGGTTGGTAGATATTGCCCAAGACATCATCATTATGACCGAAGATTGCGGTACCCAAAAGGGCGTCTGGGTGCGGCGTAAAGATAATTTTGGCAAGCAGACGTTGGCAGAGCGGATTTACGGCCGTACCGCCGCCGCGCCGGTTGCCGATCCTGAAACCGGCGAACTCTTCATCCAGGAAGGAGAAGAATTCACCGAAGAAATTTCAGAAACTATTGACGAGGCCGGCCTCGAAGAAATTTACGTTTACTCACCGATGACCTGTGAATTGTACCGCGGCATCTGTGCCAAATGTTATGGCATTGATTTGGCCAAGGGCAAGACTGTGGAGTTGGGATCGGCCGTCGGTATTGTGGCGGCTCAATCCATTGGTGAGCCGGGAACCCAGCTTACCCTGCGTACATTCCACACCGGCGGCACAGCTTCCGCTGGCGGCGACATCACCCAAGGTTTGCCCCGCGTTGAAGAATTATTTGAAGCTCGGCAACGACCTAAGGGTGAAGCCGTCATGACCGAAATCAGCGGTTTGGCTGAACTTCGTATCGTTGATGGGGTGCGCCACGTGTTCATCACCGATATCAATTTAATTGATGACGTCTTTGAGGCGCCGGAAGGTTGGCAGATCAAAGTTAAAGATGGCGATGCGGTTGATCCTGGAGCCGTTTTGGCGGAAAAAGAGAACGAGGTCATCGCCGCTCTGCACGGCGGCCGGGTACGCCTGGATGGTGATGGCTTGCGCGTTGTATGGGAGAGCAAAGACGAACGGGATTACGAAATCCCGGCGGGTTTGCGTCTTTTGATTGATGATGGAGAGATGGTAAATGCGGGCGACCAGTTGACCGAAGGCTCCAAGAATCCTCACCGGATTTTAGACATCTTGGGCAAGGATGCGGTAACCCAATACCTCCTGCGCGAAGTGCAAAAAGTGTATCGGCCACAAGGCCAGAACATCCATGACAAGCACTTTGAAACCATCATTCGCAAGATGTTGAGCAAGGTGATGGTTACCACTTCCGGCGACACCGATATGTTACCGGGCCAACTGGTCGAAGTGGGTAATTTCTACGAAAAGAACAGTGAAATCGTTGAAGAGGGCGGCGAGCCGGCCCAGGCGCAGCAGGTGTTGTTGGGCATCACCAAAGCGGCCTTGAACACGGATAGTTTCTTGTCGGCCAGTTCTTTCCAGCACACGATTAAGGTGCTGGCGGGCGCGGCGATTGCGGGTAAAGAAGATCATCTGTATGGTCTTAAAGAGAACGTCATCATCGGTAAACTGATTCCGGCGGGGACGGGCTTCCATGCCTACCGGCAAAAAGAGTTGGATCGGGAAGAGGAAATTGCCGCCGCTGCCGCTCTGGCTGCTGAAGCGGAGGCGATGGCGGACGGTTCTGATTTGCGCCGCACTACGTTGATTGACGACGATACGGATGATGCGATTCTGGATGCGATTGCGGCGGCGGCGGCCGACGCTCAACATGAGGCGTTGGCAGCGGACACGGATGTGGATGCAGAAACGGACACGGGTGCGGAAACGGCCGTTGCTCCTCCAGAGCTGGAGGGTGACGACGCCCCGGTTGCGGTTGAGGCTGAACCAGAAGGCGAGCCGGGCGCTGACTAATCAGACATCCGATTTCTTGGAGAAATCGGATGTCTTGTACAACGGCGCTCCATTTTTACGGAGCGCCGTTTTTTTATGGCTGTGTTTCAAATGAGTAGCCGCGGTATCCCTACCGCGCAGGCGTCAACGCGGTAAGAAACCGCTGAAATGAAACATGTCGTTTTTTGATCCTGTCGCTGGTGGGGAGGGGATGGCTCAGTAATTTCGCTGGAGCAGCCTATCGGCCAACTGCTGCAAAGCTGCGGCCGCTTCCCCTTGCGGGCTGGCGGCGGCCAGATGTTCCAGGGCGCTGTCCGAGTAAGCGATGGCTTTTTGGCGGGCGAAGCGGCGGGCGTCCACTTCATCCAGGATGGCGATGACCTGGGGGACGAACTGCTCATTGTGATCCGTTTGCGCGTAAAGCTGGCGCATTTCCCAGCTCTGATCCAACCCATACAAAACCGGCAGCGTCTTTTTGCGGGTTAAAATGTCGGAGGCAGCCGATTTGCCGGTGAGCGCCTCGTCCCCCCAGATGCCGAGGATGTCATCTTTGACCTGGAAAGCCAGCCCCAGATTACGGCCGAAGGCGGCATAATGAGCGGTGGTTTCATCGTCGGCGCCGGCGATCAAGGCGCCTAATTCGGCACAGAGGGCGATGAGGACGGCCGTTTTCCCCGTGATCATCCGGATGTAATCAGCCACGCTGACTTTGGCCCGTTTCTCAAAATCCATGTCGGCAAACTGCCCTTGCGTCAACTGGACACAGGTTTCGTCGAAGCGACGCAGGGAATTGACCACTTTGAGCGGTTCGACGCCGCGCTGGCTCAACCGCGCCATGGCCAGGTGCGCCAAAGCAAACATGGCGTCGCCGCTGTTGATGGCCTGTTCCATCCCCCAGATTTTCCACAAAGTCAAACGGCCGCGCCGGGTATGGCTGGCATCTTCAATGTCATCATGAATTAACGAGAAATTATGCAGCAGTTCGATGGCGGCGGCGGCGGGCAACGCTTGCTGCCAATCCCCCCCGGCCGCCTGACAGGCAATGAGGGTGAGCAACGGCCGTATCCGTTTTCCGGCGTGTACCTGCGCCGGTTGCAGTTTCTCATCCACCCAGCCCATGTGGTAGTGCAACATGCCATAAAAGAGGTCGGTCTGGGTCTGGTTGGCGCGCAACACAGAGCGCATCTCCTGCGTTACTGCCGGTAACATCGCCTGGGACAGCGTAGAAAAAACATCACTCATTTGTTCATTATTCATTGTTCATTGCTCATTTTGTAAAGCGGCGTTTCCGCCAGCGCCGACAAATTGCCTGCGCCGCTGCATATCATCGCTACCCGCAGCTCATCGGTGACGGCCGCCGCCAGTTCGATGACGCCGGGGATGCCGCCAGCGTCGGCCGCGCGCAAAAAATCACCGGCGATGCCCACCAAATTGGCCCCCAGCGCCAGGCACTTGGCAACTTCGATGCCGTTGTGAATGCCGCCGCTGGCGAATATGGGCAAACCAGGCGCGGCTTGACGGCAGTATTGTAGGGAGACGGCCGTGGGAATCCCCCAATCTACAAACGCCCCGGCCACGCGAGCGTGGCGGGCCGACGGGGCGCGATGCATCTCCACCTGGCTCCAGGAAGTGCCGCCAGCGCCAGCCACATCAATCGCGGCCACGCCGGCCTCTCGCAGTTGCCGCGCCGCTTCCAGCGAAAATCCCCAGCCCACCTCCTTGGCGATGACCGGAACCGGCAGGCGGCGGCAGATTTGCGCCACTTTTTTGAGCAGGCCGGAAAAATTGCCATCTCCTTCCGGTTGAACCGCTTCTTGCAAGACGTTGAAATGGAGGATGAGCGCATCGGCTTTGACCATGTCTACCGCTCGCTGACATTCCGCCAGACCGTAGCCATAATTCAACTGCACCGCGCCCAGGTTGGCAAACAAGGGGATGCTAGGAGCCACGTCGCGCACCCAATAGGTGTCGGCCAGGGCGTCATTTTCGATGGCCGCCCGCTGCGACCCCAATCCCATGGCCATGCCCACTTCCTGAGCGGCGGCGGCCAGGGTGCGGTTGATGGCGCGGGCTTCGGCCGTGCCGCCGGTCATGGAGGAGATGAGGAGGGGGGTGCGTAAGGGCTTCTGAAATATCTCGGCGGTAGTGTCTACCTGGTCAAGATCGAGTTCGGGCACGGCTTGGTGCATGAAGAAATAATTTTCCAGGCCGGCGCTCAATTGGTTGAAATTAACATTTTCTTCGAGGTTGATGCGGATATGATCCGATTTTCGCTGTTCGTGGTTGTTTTCGCTGTCCGGGTTGGTGGGTGACATACATTCTCCAGGTGGTGGAATTGCCGGAAAGTAACTGCCAAGCCATCCTCCCGGAGGTTCACGAGTGATTAGTTGTTTACATCAAGCCAACCTCCGGGAGGATTAGTAGTTACGCCGGAAAGTATACACGGGCGGGTGATGAATGGCGAGTTTGGCTGCGTAGGGCAATTTTGCAAAATCGCCCTATGCTTGCGCCACCAGCGATTGACGTTTTCCCTGCGTGATTCGTCCCTAGACATGAGCCACGTTAAAATGAAGGCAGAAATCAAAAGGCAGAAGGCAGAAAGGAGTTGACATGCGCGTACTAATCACCGGCGCCGCCGGATTTTTGGGGTCACACTTAAGCGACCGGTTTATCGAAGAGGGGCATACCGTGGTCGGTATGGACAATTTGATCACCGGCAGCATGGAGAACATCGCCCATTTGATGGGGCATGAGCGGTTCGGTTTTATCCGGCAGGACGTGAGTAATTATATTTATGTGGCGGGGCCGGTGGATGCGGTGCTGCATTTCGCCTCGCCCGCCAGCCCCAATGATTATCTGGAATATCCCATTCCCACGCTCAAGGTGGGGTCGTTAGGCACGCACAATACGCTGGGGCTGGCGAAGGCGAAGGGGGCGCGTTATTTGCTGGCCTCCACCTCGGAAGTGTATGGCGATCCCCAGGTGAACCCGCAGCCGGAATCTTATTGGGGGCATGTCAACCCCATTGGCCCGCGCGGGGTGTATGACGAGGCGAAGCGGTTTGCCGAGGCGATGACGCTGGCTTACCAACGGTATCATGGTCTGGAGACGCGCATCGTGCGCATTTTCAACACCTATGGCCCGCGTATGCGTCTGCATGACGGCCGTGTCGTCCCCAACTTCATCTATCAAGCCCTCACCGGCCAACCGCTGACGGTGTACGGCGATGGCAGCCAGACCCGCTCTTTCCAGTATTATTCTGATTTGGTGGAGGGCATTTACCGGCTGCTGTTTTCGGATGAGAAACTGCCGGTGAACATCGGCAATCCCTCGGAGATGACGATTTTGCAGTTCGCCCACGCCGTCGTGGAAATTGCCGGCAGCGATTCCGACATCGTGCATGTGCAGCCCAAGGATGAACGCATCACCGACGATCCCAAAATGCGCCATCCCGATATTTCTAAGGCGCGGTCTGCTTTGAATTGGGAACCGAAGGTGAATCTGGCGGAAGGGCTGGCGGAAACGGCAGCTTATTTCCGCGACCGGGTTTGATGAGCGCATTGGCGTCCCCCTCTTTCCGCTTGCGGCCAACCGGCGTCTGGCAGCCGGCGGGC
This sequence comes from Chloroflexota bacterium, assembly GCA_024277135.1. GTDB lineage: Bacteria > Chloroflexota > Anaerolineae > Promineifilales > Promineifilaceae > JAJRVV01. The sequence goes on from JAJRVV010000011.1 coordinate 41,281, forward strand.
TTTGTGTTGACGGCCGTCCTGCTGGGCGCGGCGTTGGTCAAACTGCCCTTGTTGGCGGCGGCGGGATGGGTGGCGGGCACGGCCGTGCTGCTGCTCATCTTCATCGAGCCGTTGGCAGGCGTGGCGCTGACGCTGTTAGCCGGGCCGTTGGGGGCGTGGGAGGCAGTGCAATTTGGCCCGTCGCCGTTGGACAGCGGCCAGATTTTGCTGCTGCTGACGCTGGCGGCGTGGCTGGCGCGGGGCCTCTCCCGGCGGCGCATTCAGCTGCCGCTGACCGGGCTGATGATCCCGTTGGCTGTTTTTTTGCTGGTGACGGCCGGCACCGTCGTTAACGCTATTTCCATTCCGGTGGGGCTGCGCGAACTGCTCAAGTGGGTGGAAATGGGGCTGTTAATGTTGGTGGTGATGGATGGGGGGGGCGGCCGTTGGAATGACGGCCGTAGAAAATATGTCATCCTGGCCATGCTGTTGCTGGCTGGCGTCCTCCAATCAACCTATGCTTTTTGGCAGTTTGCCCTGCGCGGCAGCGGCCCGGCCCACTTTCAAATCACCGAGCGGCTGTACCGGGCATATGGCACGTTCATGCAGCCCAATCCCCTGGGCGGTTTCATCAACCTGACGGCGCTGCTGGCATTGGGGACGCTGTTGGGGTTTGTCGCCGCCTGGTGGCAGGGGGGCAGGGAACGGCGGCGCGATATTCGATCCCTGGCGCTTATTCTGGCGTTGGCGGGCGTAACCGGGATGGCCGGGCTGGGGCTGCTGGCTTCCTGGAGCCGGGGAGCGTGGCTAGGTTTTGCGGCGGCGCTGCCGGTATTGATCTTTTTCTGGCCGCGGCGGCGGTGGCATGGGGTGTGGTTGTTGTTGGCTGCGGCCGTCCTCGGTGGCGGGTTGCTGCTGGCGGCGGTGCAGTTCAACTTACTGTCGCCGACTGTTTTGGATCGGTTGACCGGTTTTCAAGATGATCTGGTGGTTGGCGATGTGCGCGGCGAAGATATTAACGACACCAATTACGCGGTGCTGGAACGGCTGGCGTTTTGGCAGGCGGCGCTGGGTATGGCCCGCGACCACCTGTGGCTGGGGGTTGGCTTCGGCAATTATGAACCGGCGTATGCCGATTACGCGCTTCTCAACTGGCCCAACCCATTGGGACACGCCCATAATTTTTATCTGAACATGCTGGCGGAAACGGGCGTGATTGGGCTGGGGGCGTATCTATTGTTTTGGACGGCCGTGTTCGCTCAGATTATCTGCCTGTTACGGGTGAGCGACTGGCGGAATCGTGGTATACTTCTCGGCTTGTTGGCGGCTTGGACGGCCGTGTCCGTTCACCATCTGGTTGATAAATTGTACGTCAATAACATTTACATCCATCTGGGCGTGATGTTTGGTTTGCAGCAGTTGGTGGCGCGGAAGTATCAGTAATCAGTGTTCAGTGTTCAGTTTACTGTTTACTGCTTACTGCTTACTGCTTACTGAATACTGACCATTGGCATGGAAGTGAAAAACTCATGATGGCAATCGTTACCGGCGTCGCCAACCGGTTTGGCGTCAACCCCAAAGAAGCGGAACGCTTTTTCAAATTCGCCGTTGTCGGTGTGATGGGTTTTGTGGTTGATTTTGGTTTTTTTAACCTGCTGCTCGGCCCCTTCACCATCTTGCTGGCGGATGGCGCTAGCTTCCATCGTGCATTGGCCGATTTGGGACTTTCCCCTGACCGCATTGTGACCCTGCCGGGCACATTTGCCTCCACCGTTTCCTTCATCATGGCTATCGTCTCCAATTTCTTATGGAACCGGTACTGGACATACCCCGACTCCCGCTCCCGCTCGCTGCGGCGGCAGTTGGCCCAATTCACGCTGGTCAGCGTGGCCGGTATCGTCATTCGCGTGCCCATCATCACCTTTGCCGCGCCGCCTTTTACCCAGTTAGTAGCTGGAATCGCTGGCTTGGCTGATTATTCGGATCGGATCGGCAACAACCTGGCGCTGGTGGTGGCGGTCATTGTGGCCATGTTTTGGAATTTCTTTGTCAACCGGTATTGGACGTATAACGACGTCGAGTGATCAGGAACCCCGATGACATATCGCATAGGCATTGACGCCACCTCAGCTGTTACTCAAGGCGGGGGGATTGGCCGGTACACGCGGGAACTGATTCGGGCTTTAGTCGCCCAATCCGCCGACCATGATTTTTGTTTTTTTTCCGCCAAGCCGCCTCATCATTTACCGGTTCCCAACCCCATTCCGCAAGCTGAAAATACACGATGGCGTCCCGCGCCGGTGGATGAACGTTGGTTGTACCGGCTGTGGTACCGGTTGCGGCTGCCGCTGCCGGTGCAAATGGTGACGGGCCGGCTGGATTTGTTTCATTCGCCGGATTTTGTGCTGCCGCCGGCGGCCGGCCGTATGCCCACCTTGCTCACCGTTCACGATCTGTCGTTTGTCCATTATCCCGACACCTTTCCGGCTAATTTAGTGGCCTATCTTAACCGGGTTGTGCCCTGGTCGGTGCGGCGGGCCACTCACATTCTGGCGGACTCGGGGGCGACGCGGCGGGATTTGATGGACATCTGGCAGGTTCCGTCCTCCAAAATCACGGTGTTGTACAGTGGGGTGAATGACGCGTTTCGACCGGTGACAGACGGGAAGATGTTGACGGCCGTGCGCCAGCGATACCAACTGGGCCACGAACCATACCTGCTGAGCGTGGGCACGGTTCAGCCGCGCAAAAATTATCAGATGCTCATCCGCGCCTTTCGCCCCATTGCCGAAAAATGGCCGCATAATTTGATCATCGCTGGAGGCAAGGGGTGGTTATACCAGGAGATGATGGCGGAGGCGGCAAAGCAGGGGGTGGACGGCCGGGTACGGTTCATCGGTTTTGTAGATGATGTAGATCTACCCGCCTTGTACTCTGGGGCCGACCTTTTCTTGTTCCCCAGTATCTACGAGGGATTTGGTCTGCCCTTGTTGGAAGCGATGGGGTGCGGCGTGCCGGTGATTACGGCCAACATATCTTCGCTGCCGGAAGTGGCTGGAGCAGCGGCCGTTCAGCTTTCGCCCCATAAACAACCAGATTGGTCGGCGGCGATGGCCGACCTTTTGCGGGATGAAGACGGCCGTACCCGCCTCATTCAAGCTGGCTTCGAGCAGGTGAAAAAATTTAGCTGGCAGCGCGCGGCCATGGAACTGTTGGCAATTTATGACGCCCTTTTATCTTGATTGGCAACAGCGCGCGAGTCGCCCGCGGCCCTGTTTCGCATGAAACGCGATGCCGCATACGCTGGAGGTTCACGTTTAAATCGTTTTGGGATAAAATACCGGCAATTCTAATGAACTGTTTTAACTGCATATAGCGAGTAGGCGCTGAAGGCGAGTTGTTCGCGCCTAGGCAGGTGGTTGGCTGTGGCTGATACTGAAAATGAAGCCCGCGCATTTCACGCGATTTTACGTTTACGCACGTTGTGTGTTGGCGGTGATTTCAGCCGTTCCACTGTGCCTTCTCCGTTTCGCCAAAACCTACTTCCCCATACCAACCATCTTTTTTTTCTAATCGCTGAATCGTTTGCCCAGGCTTTGGAGTGGCTGATGCACGATCAGGAAATTGATTTACTGTTTGTGGATGTGGAAGATGAGCCGGTGTCGGGCACGGCCGTTTTCATCAACCAGGCCAAAGAAATCCGACCCAACCTGCCCATCATCCTCTTTTCGGCGCAGACAGACAACAAAATGCGCCAGTTGATGCGCGGCGGGGCGGATTGGCACTTTGTCAAGGATTCGGCAGAAATGGGCCAACTGGCGCGCAATTTGCAGGAACAGGTGTTGGTTCCGGTGGATTGGTATGAATTATTCAGCCAATATGACGCCGAATCGGTACGGCCGCGTATCGAACCCAGCCTCAGCCATGACGATTTGACTTCTCTCAATCGTAATCCAGAAGAACGATACATCATCAAGCGGCTGTTTGCTCGCAGCGAAAGCGTGCAAATTTTCCGCATGGACGAGGGGTTCAGCGGCTCGCGCATTTACACGGTGAAGCCCAACAACCAGCCCAAACGCATCGTCAAAATCGGCCCAATTGACCAATTGCAGGCGGTGAAACAGAAGCAAATCGAACTGGTTGAACCCCGCCTGAATCAAGCTGTGGGCCAGATTCAGGGGGAAATTGTGGCGGGGCGGCATTTGGCCGGCGCCAGTTTCATCTTGGGCGGCTCAAACCAGGATGCGATGACGTTGACCCGGTTTTTGCAGGATGATAACCGGGTGCGCCGGGATTTGATTGACAAAATTATGGCCCGGCTGCGGGATAGCTTGGGCCAATTGTATGCCGGCGGCGGCGATATGGAGATGCGGTATTGGGCGCCGTTGTATGCCCAGGTATTGCCGCCGAATTTGACGTTGGCGGATGCCCGGCTGGCGCTGCCGGATGATCGCAATTCCCAGTTTGTGTTGTCGGCGGAGCAGTTGAGTACGTTGTCGCTGGTTCCGGGCAATCCGACGCTGCTGGCAGTGAACACGGCCGTGCGCCAGGGCCAGCGTCCAGAGTTGATTTTGCGCGGGTTTGTGGCGGCGGAGGTGGACGCTAAAGAAGGCGTGGTGTACCTCCATGACGAATTGATGACCCGGTATCCGGCCTGGCCGATTTTGGAAGGAGCCGGGCATCCGGTGCTGCGTTTCAAAGTCCAGCTTCATCCAGAGGAACGGCCGTTGCTGCAAAATCCCGTTTTTCGGCGAGGCAAGCGCATTTATGTGCGCGGGACGGTTGTCACCACCCGGGAAAATCTGCTGGCGCAAAACATCCAGGCCATCACCGGGCAATCACTCGATTTAGATCGGGAAATTTTTGAAATGGTTTCCGGCAAATTCATTTCGCCGGTAGCCAACATCAACTTCTTGCTGTGGGAAATTGGCCGGGAGGACATGATTGCGCCCATGCCGCTCATCTCTCCCGTCATTCACGGCGATCTGAACACTAGCAACATCCTGGTGGGCTTGGATGACGACCTGCCGGTTTGGCTGATAGATTTTTCTGACGCCCGGCCCGGCCACATTTATTTCGACTTGGCCAAGCTGGAGGTCGAAGTCCGCACCCACGTCTTTTTTCGGGTTTTCCGGCAGATGGTGGCGGATGGCGTCTGGTCGGTGCAAGACGCCTTTCGCTTTGCGCTGTTGATGGAGAGTATGCTATTACAAGCCCATCAACTGACTTTCAAAGCATTTCTCAAGCAATTGGGCCAGAGCCAGCCGGAATGGTACGATGCGCTGTCCACCCAATTCCCCTACTACAGCGAAAATTTGCTTTACTTTTTGTATTCAATTCGGCGGTTGGCGGCCACGTACAGCCCGGATCGGTTTGAGAATCATTATGCCACGGCCGTCTTCTTTCACAGTATGGCCGCGCTTAAATACCGGGAGCTTGACAACCAGCCGTGGCAACCCTGGGCTAAACGGCTGGCGCTTTGCGCTGCCCTGATTGCCGGTAAACATGCGGTGGCGACGGTGACACGGCCGTATCTTGTGGGCAAAGTGCTGGAAAGTTTGCGCCAACGCAGCGCCTTTGCCCTCATCGCCATTGGCGAAGGCAACCAACGCAAATATCTGCTGCAATGGAACGCCAATTGGGGCATGTTTAACCTGATCGGCGGCAAAATGGACGACAAAAAAGGGGATCGCAACTCTTTTGCCCGCACCATTCAACGCGAATTAAGCGAGGAATTGGAAATTTTCAATGCCCGCGATTACCGCATCATCCATGAATTCCCGCCGCTGATCACCCGCCAATTTTCCCAGCGGCAAATGGTTTTCAAGGAGTATGAGTTCCGGGTTTACGAAATTGAGTTTCTGCCCCGCCATCCAATGACGCGGGAGGAGTTTGATTGGTTGGCGCAACGGCTGTCTCCGGAGCGAGAAAATGTGTTGGTGACACGGGCCGAAATCAAGCGGCTGCGCACGATGACCAACCGCCCCATCTCGGAAACGACCCGGATGATTTTGCAGGAGTTGGGCGAAATTGATCGGTTCCAGGAAAAGGAGTTGTACGCTACGTTGGGCATCAAGGTGGACAGCCGCAAATTAGTTGTCCAGCACGGCCGTGCCCAGCTTACCGGCCGTCTCATCAACCCGCCCTTTGGCGCGCCGGTGGAAAACATCGTTCTGGAGATTTTGCCGGGGGACGGGTTCACGCCTGAGGTGGAAGCTGCCGGTGTTCGCGTGGAAAAATTGGCGGTGGGAGAAGCGTATCCCTTGTCTATCTGGCTCCGTCCCGAAGCGGAACAGGCCACCATTGTCATTCGCGCCACTTATTATGACCAACGCGGACATCGGTACCAACAAAACCTGGAAGGCGTTTTCATGTTTTTGCCGGAAGTGGGTTCTCCAGCGCAAATGGAGAGTCCGTATGTGGTGGGACGGCCGTTGACGACGGAGCATGAGGCGTTGTTTGTGGGCCGGGACGATGTGTTCTATTGGCTGGAAACCCATTTACTGGGCAAGGCGCAGCCCCATTCGCTGATTGTGTATGGTCAACGGCACATGGGCAAGACATCGGCGCTGCAACAGTTTGTGTACGGCCGTCGCGGGCAAGCTGTGCGCAATTATGAGGAGTACCCCATTTATCTGGTCTACATCAATTTACAGGGGGCGGCGCAAATGGATACGCAAACGCTGTTTGACCAGATTCGCCGTCAAATTGGGCAGACTTTGCACCAACGGGGGATAGTGATGCCATTAGCCCCCCCCAGCGGCCCTCAAGGGACGATTTATAGCGATTTTGATGACTTTTTAGACCAGGTGGAAATAACTTTACCCAGTTTGAGCTTGCTGGTGTTGGTGCTGGACGAGATGGAACAATTGCGGCATGGGGTGGAAAACGGCCGTCTCAGTTCCGGCATTTTCACCTATTTCCGCTCGCTCATCCAGCACCGGCCCCGCCTCACCTTTGTCATGGCGGGGACAAATCAGTTGGTGGAAGATTATTGGGGCCAGATTTTCCACGCCGGGGTGGGGCATGAACTGCTGCCGTTGAGCCAGGAGGAGACGGCGGAATTGGTCTGTCGCCCGGTGGCGGCGATGATCCAGTACGAGGAGACGGCCGTCGCCGCCATCTGGCAGGCGACGCGGGGCCATCCCTATTTCGTCCAACTGCTGTGCCATAAATTGGTGTTGCAGGCGAACGGCCGTCACCGCTTGTTGACGGTGGCTGATGTGCAAAAAGTGGTGGCGCATATCATCAGCGAAGATGACAGCCAACTGCAAAATTTGTGGAATGACAGTACCCGTGAGGAACGGTTTGTCTTAGCTGCATTGTCCACCGGTGCGGAAGACGGCCGTTTAACGACAAGCCGCACCGTCATCTCTCAGCGCTTGCAACAGACTCCCTTCGCTGAGGAGGCGATCAGCATGGCCGTCAAACAGCTTGAACTGCGGCGGCTGATCGCGCGCCAATTTGTCCAGCAGCCCATGGCGGCCGAACTGGTACAGACGGCCGTTTGGCAGCACTCCCCCGCCCAACCCAACGACGTTTATGCCATCGCCTTCGCCTTACTCCGCCGCTGGGTTGCCCGCAAACACCCGCTCACCGGCATGCTGTAAGCGGCACAGAACTCATTGCTCCGTTTTTTCATCCCTCATCCTTCCCTTGCTTCCCCCAATTTCCCTCACTATAATGCAGTTGTCGAAACAGCGATCATTCAGACCCGACAGGTTTTTACCAGAGAGCGCGCTTATCAGAATGCTTCAAAAAACCTGTCAGGTCTCAAACCGCTTTTTGTCCAAGGAGATTCTTGACATGCAACCAATTTATCGTTCAGACGGGGAATGGGTGGCTGTTTTTCACAAAGGAAATTTGTTTAATGTGGATGGCGAATGGCTCGGATTCGTGGAGGGGCGGGAGGTGTATAACCCCAGCGGGCAGTACATCGGCTATTTGAGCAATGACCGCCGCCTTTTACGCAAGCGCTCTGAATCAGCCAAACGGCCGCGTAAACCGCCGCCGCCACGACCATCACGGCCGTCTCTACCCAGCGGTATGCCGCTGTCGCCCATGATGCGCGCCTTACCCTATGGCATCATTGATATGTTTGAAGAATTCCCCGATCAACTGTTGTTCATTTCCGATACCCGACCCGATATGGAGTAGCCTATGCTGGGAAAACATTGCTATGAATCGAGAGTGACCCTCACCCAGTTGATGGGGCCGACCAGCGCCAACATTTTGGGCAACGTCCACGGCGGCGTTTTGATGAAATTATGCGACGAAGCGGGCGGCATGGCCGCCACCAAACACGCTCGATGCACCGTCGTCACCGTTACTGTGGATTCAATGGCCTTTCACTCGCCGGTTCACATTGGCAATCTGCTCACGGTGACGGGCGAGGTCAGTTGGGTGGGACGTACCTCTATGGAAACCCGCGTCGTCGTCACCGCCGAAAACGTGCTGACCGGCAAAGTGACGCATACCAATACCGCTTATTTTGTGTATGTGGCGATTGATGAAGACGGCCGTCCCGTGCCGGCGCCCCCCCTCATCCTGGAAACGGACGAAGAAAGAGCCAGATACGAGCGGGCCGCCCAACGGCAGGAAGACCGCCTGCGCCGCTGGCGGCAGGATTCTCCATGAAGCCCAAACCCCAATCCCAACTCCTTGACCTGCTCCTCAATTCGCCGGCGCACCGCATCGCCAAACTGCCGGATGTGGATTACGGGCAGGCCATCGTCGAGCCGTTTCCCTTTCTGGCTATCGTGGGGCAATTGGAGATGAAATTGGCGCTCATTTTATCGCTGATCAATCCCCGCGTGGGCGGTGTTTTACTCATCGGCCCGCGCGGCACCGCCAAGACAACGGCCGTGCGCGCCCTCACCGATCTCCTGCCGTCTGCCCGGCGCAGCCTTTGTGTGTATGGCTGCACTGAAGAAATGCTGGATGAAGGGGGTATGGACGCCATTTGCGAAAACTGCCGCGAAAAAATGGGGTACGGTCAGCCGCTCACCGTCGCCGATCGGGTGCGCATCATCGAACTGCCGCTGAATGCCCGGCTGGAGGATGTGGTCGGCGGCATCAATGAGCGCATCGCTTTGGAACAAAACAAAGTGCGGCTGGAACGCGGCATCCTGGGCCACGCCGACAACCAGATTCTTTACATTGACGAGGTCAACCTGCTGCCAGATACGCTGACCGATGCCATTCTCGACGCCGCCGCGCAGGGACATTACACCGCGCGCCGGGGGGCGCTCAAACTGCGCTACCGCTCCCGCTTTTTACTCATCGGCTCGATGAACCCGGAAGAGGGCAAGCTGCGGCCGCAAATCATGGATCGGTTTGGGCTGCGGGCCGTGGTGCGCGGATTAGCCGATCCTGCCTGGCGCTACCAGGCGTATGAACAGGTGGCCGCGCATCAGCAAAACCCCGACCACTTTGCCGCCAGCTATGCCGAGGCCACGATGGCTTTGGCGGATGAAATCGAGCAGGCGCGGCAGCGGCTGCCGGCGGTGCAGATTGGCGAAGCGGCGCGGGACTTGGGCCTGAAACTGGTGCAGGAGCTGGCGATTGATTCCACGCGGGCCGAAATCACCCTGTTTGAAGCGGCGCGGGCACATGCGGCGGCGGATGAACGGAAGCAGGTGGAGCCGGGCGATGTGCAGGCGGTGGCGATGCCGGCCTTGCGCATGAGGCAGAGCGATCATCTCAGCCGCTTCTTTGCCGAACAAGAGGCAGAGGATCAACGGATGAAAAACATCGTTGACGAATTTACCAATCACCAGTAACTTCTCCCCATGTCATTGAAAAAAGAATCGCACACATTGTTGTTTTTGGGGCTGACGGCCGTCCTCGTCGGTTACTTCTCCATCTGGCTGCCGGGGCCGGGAGCGGGTTTACAGTTGATGGGGCTGGAGACGGCCGAGTGGCTCAAGTTTATGGGGATGGGAACCAGCCGCAACTGGTTTTACCTGCCTCCCATCACCCTGGGAATGATGCTGTCCCTTTTGCCTTTATCTTGGCCGCCGAATCGATGGCAAAATTGGGGGATACGGGCGGCGGCGGCGGCGGTCAGTTTGCTGGCGTTTCCCGCGATTGAGGACATCACCGGCCCGGTATGGCGGGAGTATGTGGTGCGGGTGGCGGGGATTGGTTTGGTGACGGCAGTCTCCCTGCTCACTGGTTTGTTTCATCGGCGGCAGCATACGGTCGTGGTTTGGGGGTTGATGATCGGGTTGGGTCTCTTGGGCGCTGTCATGCCTCTCTGGGTGTATTTCCAGGCGCGTCCGGCCGTAGAAACGCTGATGGGGCAATCACTCGGTGTGGGGTGGGGGCTTTGGTTGAACGGGGCGGGGCATTTGCTGGCAGCGGCCGTCTGCCTCTGGCAGTTGGCAGCAAAAAAGACGGCGCGTTCAACTAGAACGGCCGTCCTCTGAATTCCGCTTTCTTGTTTCTGCCTTTGTGTGCTACGCTCTCATGTGGGTGTCAATGTATTTGGCCGCTTCCCCGACTGTCGTGATTTTTTGGGCGTCTTCATCCGAAATCTCGCCGTTGAACTCTTCTTCAAACGCCATGATCAGTTCCACCAGGTCTAACGAATCCGCTTCCAGGTCTTCCCGGAAACGGGCGGCCGTGACCACTTGCTCCTCTTCCACGCCCAGTAAATCTACAATAATCGCACGAACACGTGATTCGGTGTCGCTCATTTTGTCGCTCCTTTCAGGTTTTTCAATTTCTCAGGAATGTCGCTAATTTTAGGGTCAATAGCCAGAAAGTCAAATCTCATCAACGGCCGTAACCGTAAAATCTAACACCCGTAAACTGGGGAAGTTACGCAAATCTCCCCACTTTAGCCACTTTCCACTTTAGTCACTTCCCATCCAAACGGCCGTGCCCAACGTCAGATAAAATACAAACGACAAATCCACCAGGAAGAAACTGTGATCCACCAGCCCGTGCGCCAGCATGTCCACCAGCAGCGCCAGCATCCCCACCGCCACCGGCTGCCAGACGGCGGCAGCCCGGTTGATCTGCCGCCACAACGCCCGCCATGCTTGCCAGATGAGCCAGCCTCCGGCCAACAGCCCCAACAGCCCCA
>JAJRVV010000126.1 GCA_024277135.1 Chloroflexota bacterium
ACCAGGCTATGCACACCTTGGGTGATGTGTGTCGCACAGTCAAACGCGAGGTCGTGCAGGGTCTGGTTCATTGGCTTTCTGCCCTCTTTCAGGCTGGTCGGAATGTTGAATCCGCTTGCCAACTACTCGGTATTTAATTATGAATGTGCAGGAGTTAAGTTGTAAACAACTGCACGAAATGTGAAAGTGGTGAAGAGACGGGTGAAACCGCACATGTTGAGCGGTGGAATAACACGCTGCGGCAACGGTTGGGGCGTTTTGTGCGGAAAACGCTTTCGTTTTCCAAGTCGGATGCGTATCATGAGTTTGCTCTGAAGGTGTTTATCCATGAGTATAATGCGAGCTTGTCAGTCAATGCTTAAACATTACCTTATTCTGTATATTCAGCCTGCTAGTCAAAGGTAAGAATAGTTTTCGAGAAGCTGTGATGAACCCCATCCCATGATCCAGGCCAGTCCCATCATCCGCACCAAATTGATGCCATCGCGCCCACCGCGCCATATCTTGCCTCGTCCCCGGCTAACCCAACGGCTGCTGGAAGTGCGCGATTACCGGCTGGCGATTGTGCAGGGCGGACCGGGATATGGTAAAAGCACGGCTCTGGCGGCGCTGGCCGACGCCGATTTGCCCATCGCCTGGTATCACCTTGATCCGGAGGATGCCGACCCCTTTGTCTTTTTACTGCACCTGGTTCACAGTTGCCGCACGGCCGTCCCCGATTTATCCGATGCGCCGCTGGCCCGATTGGAAGAGTGGGAGCGCAACGGCCGTGCCGCTGCCTGGACGCTGGTGGTAGACACCCTGGTCAACGAACTGACCCGTTTTGCTGCCTCGCCGCTGCTGCTCGTCCTTGATGACGTCCATCATCTCGACGCCGCCTCCCGGCCCATCCAAATTTTAGACCGGCTCATCAGCCTGGCCCCCGATCATCTGCATCTCATCCTGTCCACCCGCTACCCACTCAAACTGCCCCACCTCGTTTCCTGGCGCGTGCGCGGCGAACTGCTGGAAATCGAACAAGCCGAACTCGCCTTCACTACCGATGAAATCAACGATCTGTTTCGGGAGCGGTACGGGCTGGCCTTAACTCCGGAACAGGTGGATGTGCTGGCAGTTCGCATTGAAGGTTGGCCGATTGCGCTGCAACTGGTGGGGCAGCGGCTCGTCAGCGGCGGCGAACCCTCTCTCTCTCTGCCGGCGGCCGTAGCCGGGCTGCCGGCCACCGATCTGTTCGCCTACCTGGCGCGGGAGGCGCTGGCCCAACAACCGGCGGATATTCAGGAATTTTTGCGGGAAACGGCCGTGCTCCGCCGCCTCTCTCCCAACCTGTGCGACTGCCTCCGGCAAAAACGGGACAGCCAGGAAATTCTCGACTACCTGCTGGAAAATGGCCTGTTCATCGTCAATCTGGGCAGCGGCCGGATGCGCTACCATCACCTGTTCCGCGACCTGCTGCGCCAACAGTTAAGCGACGCCGACGCCCGAACCTTGCACCGGCAGGCCGCCGATTGCTACCTCAGCTTAGGCAGCCAGGAAGAGGCCGTCGGCCGTCAAGAAGAGGCCGTCACCCATTTGTTAGCAGCCCGCGCCTTTGACGAAGCGGCTTATTTGCTTGATGAAGTGGGGCGGGAGATGGTGCGGGCCGGACGATTAGGCAATCTGGCGAACTGGATTGGCTCCATCCCGCCCGACATCCTGGAAAATCACCCGGCGCTGCTCGACTATCAAGGAGACATTGCCCGGTTGCACAGCCAGTACGACGCGGCGCTGGCCTGGTACCAGCAGGCGGAACGGCGCAGCCGAGTACAGGGCAACATGCGCGGCGTCAGCCAGGCGTTACGCGGGCAGGCACGGGTGTATCTGGATACGGTCAATCCCAGCCAGGCAGAGCAATTGCTGCAAGCGGCGCTGCGTTTGTCCGATGGCACGGATGATCGGGAAAGCCGGGCGCGGCTGCTCGATCTGTTGGCGGAGAACTTGTTGAATCAGGGACGGACGGATGCGGCCCGAACTTACCAGGCGCAAGCCCGCGAACTGCGCGACCAGGCCGCCGGCACGGCCGAACTCTCGATTCGGGTGCTGCTGCGTACCGGGCGCATCCACGAAGCCCGTCGTTTGCTGGAGCAGCAGGCGGTGATCGAGGAGAATGTGCCGGTGAACCGGCCCCGAATGCACCGAGAAACGAATTTGCTGCTTTCGTTGATCCTGTCGTTTCAAGGGGAAGAGGAATTTGCCCGCCAACAAGCGGAAGCGGGAACGGAACGAGGTCAACTGCTCAACTCACCTTTCACAACGGCCGTCGGCTACATGCGGCAGGGTCACGCCTGGCTGCTGCCAAAAAATGGCGCCGGATATGACAAAGCGCGGGCTTGTTTTGAAAAAGCTGTCCGGATCAGCCAGGAAATCGGCGTAGATCGGCTGCGGGTTGAAGCGTATTGGGGATTGAGTCAGGCGCATGGGTTTGGCGGCGACATCGAGCCAGCTCAACAAGCGGCTCAAGAAGGCATCAAATTGGCGCAGGCGGCCGGGGATGAATGGGTAGCGGCGTGTATTCGGGTGGCGATGGGGGCTGGGTTTGTGCTGGCGGATGAACGGGATACGGCCGCGCGTTGGTTGGCACAAGCGGCCGAGGGATTCCACGAATGCTCCGACACACATGGCGAAGCCATCGCCCGCCTGTGGCAATGCCTGCTCTGGTTAAATACCGGCGATTCGGCGCGGCTGGCGCGAGATGTAGATGCTTTGCTCCGGCTGGCCCGTCAGCACAATTACGACTTCCTTTTCCTGCGCCGCACCTTGCTGGGGCCGCCCGACCCGCGCTCGTTGGCGCCGCTGCTTTTGGCTGCCCGCCAAGGGGAACACGCCGCATACGTCCGTGGCTTATTAGCTCAATTGGGATTGGGCGATTTGCAGTTTCATCCCGGCTACCAGCTTCGCATCCAAACCCTGGGCGCTTTCCGGTTATGGCGGGGCCGGAATGAGGTGGCAGCCGGGGAATGGCGGCGGAAAAAAGCACGACAGTTATTCCAGCTTTTGCTCACCTTCCGGCCGCAAAAACTCCACCGTGACCAGATTGCCGAAATGTTGTGGCCGGAATTGTCGCCGGAGGGGGCGCACCGGGATTTCAAAATTGCCTTTAGCACCCTGACAAATGTGCTGGAACCTAACCGGGAGCGAAACGCACCATCCGCTTACGTTGTGCGGGATGGCAGCCGGTATGGTCTGCGGCCGGAGGCGGACGTGTGGCTGGACGCGCAGGAGTTCGATACTCTGGTGGGCCGGGGAGATGCGATGCTCAATCATCAGCCGGATGCGGCGCTGGGATTTTATCGGGCAGCTTTAGCGCTTTATCAGGGGGCATTTTTGCAAGAGTACCCGTATGAGGAATGGTGCAGCGAGGAGCGGGAACGGCTGTTGACGCTCTACTTGCGCACGGCGGAGCGGGTGGCCCGCGCTCTGGTGGAACAGCAAGAATGGACGGAAGCGGTGGCGGTGTGTCAGCTCATTCTGTCCCGTGATGATTGTTGGGAAGAGGCATATCGGTTGATGATGACGGCGTATGCCCGGCTGGACAATCGGACGCAAGTGGCGCGCACGTACCAGCGGTGTGTGGCGCGTTTGCAGTCGGAGCTTGGGGTGGAGCCGACGGCCGTGACCACCCAATTGTACAAAGCCTTAACGAATTAAGGCGCCGGGGTGACAAGGCGACAGGGTGTGTCAAGTCCTTCTGCCTTTCCCCCTTCCCTGTTACTTTCCAGCAACCCTCCTTTGCTATGATGCCAGTTCATAGTTGACAAGTCCCAAACTGTGGGTTTCGCCCACACCCAATCATTCAATCTGAACCCATGCCCGAAACGACTACCGCTTCATTCATATTGCGTTTTGTCCAGGATCATGATTCAACCCGTGCCCAGGGAGAAAACTGGCATGGGGTGATTCGGCATGTGCAGAGCAACGAGGAAACCCGGTTTACCGACATTACCAAAGCGTTATCGTTTATGTCTGGTTATGTTAAGTTCGAGCATGAGTTTTCCCGTGGATCGAAGATTGACTCTCCCGAAAAAAGCCACAGAGAACACAGAGAAATCCAGAGAGAAAATTTGTGAAATAAGGAGTAAATTGGATGCGCTTACAAAATAAAATTGCCCTCATCACCGGCGGCGCGGCGGGAATTGGCAAGGCGACGGCCGTGCGCTTTGCTGAAGAGGGAGCCACTGTCATTATTTGTGATGTCAACCAACAGTTAGGTACGGAAACGGTTAAGAAGCTGGGGCCGGAAGCGCGTTTTTATGAAGTGGATATCACTGATCGGCAGGCGGTGCAGGCTTGGGTGGATGATGTGGTGGCGGTGTACGGCCGTGTGGACATCCTGGTCAACAACGCCGGGGTGCTGCGGGACGGCCAGCTTGTCAAAGTCAAAAACGGCGAACTTGTAGGTCAGATGAGCCAGGAAAGCTTCGATCTCGTCATCAGCGTCAACCTTAAAGGCGTCTTCAACTGCACCCAGGCCGTCGCCCCGACCATGATCAAGCAGGGTGGCGGCGTCATCCTCAACGCCTCCTCAGTCGTCGGTCTCGATGGCAACTTTGGCCAGACCAACTACGTCGCCACCAAAGCCGGCGTCATCGGCATGACCAAAGTATGGGCGCGGGAACTGGGGAAATCCGGCATCCGCGTCAACGCCATCGCCCCCGGCTTTACCCTCACCGAGATGGTGCGCCAGATGCCCGAAAACATTCTGGATGGCATGAAGGCCCGCACCCCACTGCGCCGCCTGGGGGAAGTACGCGACATCGCCAACGCTTACCTATTCCTGGCTTCTGAAGAGGCCAGCTTTATCACAGGAGCAGTCCTGCGTGTGGACGGCGGCATCGTCGTCGGCACATGAGAAAAGGAGAAAAAGATGGCTTCAACTTTCCTGGAAAAACCAACGGCGTCTAACGCGCTTTTGCATCAGCATCTTGGGTGAAGGCAGATGGCGGATTGTGAAGCGCAATCCAAAATCTAAAATCCAAAGTAATCGGTCACTCCCCTCCGGAGACTTTTGAAGTTTTGTTGTCCAATGTGATTGCATACTCGACTGCGAAACTTCAAAAGTCTTTTAGGGGGCTGACCGGTTACAATCCAAAATGGGAGAGGTGATGCACGCTGGGGATTTGTTGAGCAGCCGGGCGCGGCTGACGCCTGACCGGGAAGCGCTGCTGGAGTTGGCGACGGGGCGGCGGTTTACGTTTGCCGGGTTAAATGCACGGGCGAACCGAGCGGCGCATTGGCTGTTGTCGCTGGACATCGCGCCGGGCGACCGAGTTTCGATTTTGGCGCATAACGATGTAGCGTACTTAGATTTGCTGTATGGCTGCGGCAAGATTGGAGCGGTGTTTGCGCCGCTGAACTGGCGGTTGGCGCCGCTGGAACTGCGATATATCGTGGCGGATTGCGCCCCTCGGGTTCTCCTGGTCGGGCCGGAATTTGAGGAAACCTGGCGGGAGGTTCAGGCGGAGATTGTGGTGGAGCATGTGGCGTTTTTGGCTCAATATGAGTTGGCGGTGGGGCAACGGCCGTCTACCGCCCTCCCCCGCCCACCAAAATTAAACGGCGATTCGCCCTACTGTATCCTGTACACGTCAGGGACGACGGGCAAGCCCAAGGGAGCGGTGATTCCGCATCGTCAGGTGTTGTGGAACTGTATTAACACGGCCGTTTCCTGGGGATTGGCGGCGGATGATGTGACGCCCGTCTTCACCCCCATGTTTCATACCGGCGGCTTGTTTGCCTTTATGACGCCTATTCATTACGTGGGCGGCCGGGTGGTGATGGGCCGCCAATTCGACCCGGATGAATCGCTGCAAGTGATTCAAGAAGAAGGGTGTACGGTGATTTTGGGCGTGCCCACGCTTTTCCAAATATGGATGAACTCGCCACTGTTTGCCGGGGCTGATTTCAGCCGGGTACGCTTTTTTATCAGCGGCGGCGCCCCTTGCCCGGTGTCATTGATCAAAGCGTGGCGCGAGGCCAAAGGCGTCGTGTTCCGCCAAGGATACGGGTTGACGGAAGCGGGGCCAAACTGCTTCAGCATGACCGACGCCGAGTCTGAACTAAAGGCGGGGTCGGTGGGCAAACCGGTTTTTCACAGTGAGATGCGGCTGGTAGATGGGGACGGCCGTGACCTGCCCACCGGCGAAACGGGCTAACTACTCATCAAAGGGCCGCATGTCTGCGCCGGCTATTGGCAAAACGAAACCGCTACGGCCGAGGCGTTGGCAGACGGCTGGTTCCACACCGGCGACATGGCCCGGCAAGATGCAGATGGGTATTTCACCATCGCCGGCCGGTTCAAGGACATGATCATCAGCGGCGGCGAAAATGTGTATGCGGCTGAGGTAGAAGCGGTGTTTATGGAGCATCCCGCCATCGCCGAGTGCGCTCTCATCGGCCGGCCGGATGAAAAATGGGGCGAAGTCGGCTTGATGGTTGCCGTATTCAAGCCAGGAAGAACAACCACTTCGGACAGATTACGGGCGTTTTGCCAGGGGAAACTGGCCCGCTACAAAATTCCCAAGTCGGTGATTTTTGTGGATGAGCTGCCCCATTCGCCATATGGCAAGGTGGAAAAGGTGAAGCTGCGGCAGAGATACGTGAAGCGGGATGCGTGAAATGCAAGGAGTTTTTTATGTCCGCCATACACGCTAACGGCATTCAAATTGCGTATGAGATTCATGGTTCGGGACGGCCGTTGCTGCTCATCGCCGGGTTAGGTTACAGCCGGTGGATGTGGCGGTGGATGGTTCCCGGTTTGGCCGAGCGCTTCCAGGTGATCACCTTTGACAATCGCGGTGTGGGCGAGAGCGAGAAACCGCCCGGCCCCTACACGGCGGAGATGCTGGCTGAGGATACGGCCGTGCTCATGGAAACGCTTGGCCTGGAAAACGCAATCGTCATGGGACATTCGATGGGCGGCTTCATCGCCCAGGCGTTGGCGCTGAACCGGCCGGAGTTGGTAGGCCAATTGGTGTTATCTGCCACAAACTTTGGCGGGCCAAACCACATCCCGGTGACGCCGGCAGCGCTGGCGGTGTTGCTGGACACGTCCGCCGATCCAGTCACCCGGTTTAAGAATGGGCTGGCCGTGAGTACCGCCCCTGGTTTCCCCGAACAGAACCCGGAGATCGTTGAGCAATGGCTGGCGTGGCGGGTGACGAATCCCATCGAACCGGCCCCGTACCAGGCGCAGTTGGCGATTGGATTGGCGCTGGCGCAGGTGGGGTTTGAGGATCGGTTGACGGCCGTCTCCTGCCCCACACTCCTGCTTTTTGGCGAACATGACCAGGTTGTGCCGCCGGGCAATGCCGACCTACTGGCAGCTAAAATTCCCAACAGCGCCATCAAAATCCTGCCCGACGCCGGTCATTTTTTCCCTATCGAGACGCCAAAAGCAGCCAATCAAGCAATTGTGGCATGGGACGGCCAAAAATTATAACCCGAAGAGTCATCACCCATCTCCCGGAGGTGTCTATGAAATGAATAGTGACCCAAACCCTTATCACTCCCGTCACACCCCGTTACCCATCATGGGTGAAGGAAAAAGGACAGCCGCTGGACAACCAGCATTCACCATGTCACCCTCTTACCCCCTCACCCTGTCACATTTGGAGGAGAAAATCAGATGAAAAAATTTCTAGTCTTGTTCACATTATTACTGGCCCTGGCCTTTGTGCTGGCGGCCTGCGGCGGCGGCGAAGAAGCCACGCCCGAACCCACGCCAGCCCCGACCGAGCAACCGGCTGAACAGCCCACCGCAGCTCCGGCCGAGCAGCCGACCACAGCCCCCGCCGAACAACCGGCCGCCGGGTTGACCTGTGATGCACCGGTCAAAGTCGGCCTCATCACCGACCAGACCGGGCCGCTGGCAATTTACGGCGCTCACGTCTTGCGCGCTTTCCCGCTGGGCATGGAATATGCCACTGGCAACGCCGGCACAGAAGGGGATGGCTACACCAGCTACATGCTCGATGAGTGCGAAATCCAGGTATACACTCGGGATGATCAGAGCAATCCAGAGAACACCGCCACCGTTGGCCGCGAACTCATTGAGGTTGAAGGGGTGGACATCATTGTGGGCACGGTCAGCTCCGGAGCCACTGCCTCCCTGCAAGAATTGGCCGTACAAAATGATGTCATCTTGATCGCCGCGCCGGCCGCCGCCAACGACCTCACCGGCGCTAATTTCAACGACCACACCTTCCGCACCAGCCGCAACAATTACCAGGATGCGGTCAACATCTGCCAATACCTGACTACCGAATACACCAGCTTTGTACAAATCGCGCCCGATTACTCCTTTGGCCAGGGATCGGCGCAAGCGTTCCGCGACGCCTGCACCCTGTTCGGCGGCGAATTCGTGGGCGATGACATCTTTGCCCCGGCCGACACCACCGACTTCACGGCATACATGGACCCGGTCTTCGATGCCATTGACAATGGCGCGGAAGCGTTCATCGTCACCTGGGCCGGCGGCGGTTTTGTGCCGTTGCTGCAAGCGGCCACCGATTTAGGCGTCATTGACGAAATTCCGATGGCGGCCGGCTTTGTGGACAACGTGGTGATGCCCGCCTTCTTCTCCAATGCCATTGGCTCGACCAGCGGCATCCTGTACCATTACACGCTGGCTGACAACGAGATCAATGATTGGCTGGTGGCGGCGACGACGGATCGTTTCGGCGTGCCGCCTGATCTGTTTGACGCCGACGCCATGAACGCGGCCATTTTGCTGACAGAAGCGCTCAAGGCCACAGATGGGGATGCCAGCGCCAGCGCCATGATTGACGCCATGGAAGGGATGGAGTTTGAAGGGCCGAAAGGCGCCATCTACATCCGCCCCGAAGACCATGTCGCCATTCAGGATATGTATGTGGCGAAACTGTTGAACGTGGACGATCCAGAGTTTAAGTATTTTGAGTACGTGGCGACGAACCGGCCCAATGTGCCCTGTCTGCTGCCCGAAGGGTTGCAAGATCGCTGCGGTGATTTGCCGATTGGCGCGTTGGGATCGATTGAAGAGGCAGCAGCCGCGCCCGAACCGGAAGCCGCCGCTCTCACCTGCGACGAACCGATCAAGGTCGGCGTCATCACCGATGAATCCGGCCCATTGGCAATTTACGGCGCACATGTCCTGCGCGCCTTCCCCCTGGGCATGGAATTCATGGCTGGCAGCGCCGGAACCGAGGGGGACGGCTACACCAGTTACATGGTAGACGACTGCGAAATCCAGGTCTACAATCGTGACGACCAGAGCAATCCGGAGAACACCGCCACTGTCGGCCGTGAACTCATTGAAGTCATTGGCGTGGACATCATCGTCGGCACCGTCAGCTCCGGGGCCACGGCTACCCTGCAAGAGTTGGCGCGTGAAAACGAAGTGATTCACATCGCGGCTCCGGCTGCGGCCAATGATCTTACCGGCGCTACGTTCAATGAATACTCCTTCCGCACCAGCCGGAACAACTATCAGGATGCGGTTAACATCTGCCAATACCTGACCACGCAGTACACCAGCTTTGTGCAGATCGCGCCCGACTATTCCTTTGGACAAGGATCGGCGCAAGCGTTCCGGGACGCCTGCACTGTGTATGGCGGCCAGTTCGTGGGCGATGACATCTTTGCCCCAGCCGGCACCACCGACTTCACAGCGTACATGGACCCGGTCTTCGACGCCATTGACAATGGCGCAGAAGCCTTCATTGTCACCTGGGCCGGCGGCGGTTTTGTGCCGCTGTTGCAAGCAGCCACCGACCTGGGCGTCATTGACGAAATCCCGATGGCGGCCGGCTTTGTAGATAACGTGGTGATGCCCGCTTTCTTCTCCAATGCCATTGGTTCCACCAGCGGAATCTTGTACCATTACACGCTGGCTGACAACGAGATCAATGATTGGCTGGTGGCAGCGACGACGGAACGTTTCGGCGTACCGCCCGATCTGTTCGATGCCGATGCCATGAATGCCGCCATTTTGGTGGTGAACGCGCTGCGGGCCACTGGCGGCGATGCCAGCGCCGCCGCGCTCATCGGTGTGATGGAAGGGATGGAGTTTGAAGGGCCGAAGGGGACGATTTATATTCGTCCAGAAGACCACGTCGCTATCCAGGATATGTACGTGGCAAAATTATTGAACGTGGATGATCCGGAGTTCAAGTACTTTGAATATGTGGCCACTAACCGGCCGGATGTGCCGTGTCTGCTGCCCGAAGGTTTGCAAGATCGCTGCGGCGATTTGCCGGTGGGCAGTTTGAGCGGCGAGTAGCATGACAAGGTGACATGGTGACCGGGTGATGGGGTGACGGTATCGCAAATAATCGTCATCTTGTCACCCCTTCATCTTGTCATCCCTTCATGGAGCGAGCGACCCTATCTATGACGGGTGACATCATTCTGGAAACAAAAAATGTGCGCCGGGAGTTTGGGGCTTTGGTAGCGGTGGCTGATGTCAGCATCCAGGTGCAGGCGCGGACATTGCACTCGATCATCGGCCCCAATGGCGCGGGCAAGACGACCTTTTTCAATGTGTTGAGCGGCAATCTGGCGGCGACAAGCGGCCGGGTCTTTTTTAAGGGGAAGGATATTACCCGCCTGCCGCTGCATAAAACGGCGCATTTGGGGATCGGCCGTTCCTTCCAGATTACCAATATCTTTCCCAACCTGACGGTTTTGGAGAATATCCGACTTTCTTGCCAGGCGTTGGGGCGGGGAAATTTCCGCTTTTTCCAATCCCACCGCCGTTTTAAGGAGTATGAAGAACGAGCCTGGGAAGTGGCGCAGCAGGTGGGGCTGGCGCAGCAGACGCTGGCGTTGGCGCGAACCTTGCCGCATGGGGCGCAGCGCAAGCTGGAACTGGGTATGATTCTGGCCCCAGACCCGGAACTACTGCTATTGGATGAGCCGACGGCCGGGATGGCCTCAGAACAGGTGCCGGAGTTGATGGCTTTGATCGAACGCATCCAGGAAGCGGGGCAGAAGACGGTGATGCTGGTGGAACATAACATGCACGTGGTGATGGCCCATTCCGACAAAATCACGGTGATGCACCAGGGAGCGGTATTGGCCGAGGGAACGCCGGAAGAGATTTCGGCCAACGAGACGGTGCAAACGGCTTACCTGGGCGAGTTGTACAAAGCAAGCTAGAGGATAGAGCGAGAGCGAGAGGGCGATGGGTAATTTGTTGGAGGTGCAGGACATTCATACGTTTATCGGCCAGTTTCACATTTTGGAAGGAGTGAATCTGGAAGTGGCGCAGGGGAGCATTACGGTGTTGCTGGGACGAAATGGGGCGGGTAAGACGACGACGCTCAAATCTATTTTGGGGCTGACGCCGCCGCGAAAAGGACAGGTGATTTTTGACGGCCGTGAAATCCAGGGTCGGCGTAGTTTTGACATTGCGGCCATGGGAATTGGCTTTGTGCCGGAACACCGGGCTATCTTCCGGGATTTGAGCGTGCTGGAAAATCTAAAAATCGCCGAGCGAAAGAAAGGGGATTTTGCCCGCAACGAAGAATTTATTTTTAATCTATTTCCTGATCTCAAACGACTGATCAAACTACCGGGGACGAATTTATCCGGCGGTCAGCAGCAAATGCTGGCGGTGGCGCGGGCGCTGGTAGCGGATAATAAATTATTGTTGATTGACGAACCCAGCGAAGGGCTGGCGCCGGTGCTTATTGAGCAGATGATGGCTGCCATCCGGCAGTTGTCGGCAAGCACGACGGCGCTGCTGGTGGAGCAAAATTTTTTGATGGCCAGCCAGTTGGCGCAGCAGTATGTGATCATTGAAGAGGGACGGTCGGTGAAACAGGGGTTGATGGCTGATCTGGTGGATGATAAAGAGACGATCCATCGGTATTTGGGCGCGGCTTAGGATTTTGGATTTTTGGGCGAAGCGTTGCGCAGCGACATTGCGGATTTTGGATTGGGTGATTGAATGGCGAGTTTGAAAAAGAATCGGACGCGGTTGATTACGCTGGGTGTGTTGGCGTTTATGTTCTTTACGGCCGTGCAAGGCATGGAGACGAAAGATTGGGTCATCACCGTGCTGCGGGGCTTGTCCGTGGGCATGGTCACCTTCCTGGTGGCCTCTGGCTTGTCCCTGATTTTCGGCTTGATGGATGTGTTGAACCTGGCGCACGGCGAGATGTTTATGCTGGGGGCGTATGTGGGTTGGACGGTGTTCGTCCGCCCCGATACCTTTGTTGATATATTGACCCCCATCCTGCTGCTGGCGGTTGGCTTTGTGCTGATGCCGGTGTGGCGGGCGCTGCTGGGTCAGCTGAAATGGACGAGTACGGCCGGTCAGGCATGGCCCTGGGTGGGATTGGCGGCGGCGCTGACGATTTTGGCCTTCACATTCGTTCGCTACCCGGTGACGAAATGGGACCCGAAAGTGTATTCAGACAGCCCCATCACCTTCTCGCTGGCGCTCGATCAAGACAACCTGGTATTGCCGGAACCCATCCCATTTGATGAAATACCGCCCGTCGTCATCCTGTTGGGGACGCTGGTGGGCGGTTCGTTGCTGGCGGCGGCGTTTGTCGGTTTTGGCCTACGCCGGGAGACGGGGGCAGTCCATACTCAATTCAGCAAAGGGCCGGTCGTGACGGCCGTCATTCTCTTGGCGGCGGCGTTGGCGGCATTGTGGGGAAACGATGCGCTGACGACGGCGCTGCTGGACATGGGCAGCAGCGCCCGCTTTTTCCTGGCGATGGGGGTAGCCACCATTGTCGGTTTTGTGATTGGCGGGGTGATGGAGACGACGATGATACGGCCGTTGTACGCCCGTCCCATGTACCAGTTAATGATCACATTGGGCATCAGTTTCATCGTCATTGAAGTAGCGCGCGCTATCTGGGGCCGACCAGAATTCACCATGCCCAAAGCGGCCTTGTTCACCGGTCGCGGCGACGGCTGCCCGGCGCAGAGCGTGGGCGATTTGCTGGCGCATCAATGCTCGACGATTATTTTGTTTGACGGCCGTATCCGCAGTTACAACGAGGTTTTCATCATCCTGGTAGGGTTGATTGTCCTCGTCGCCGTCTGGCTGCTCCTGCAGCGCACCCGCATCGGCATGATCATCCGCGCCGGCGTGCAAGACAGCGAAATGGTCGAGGCCCTGGGCATCAACGTGCGCCAGGTCTTCACCTTCGTCTTTGCCCTGGGCGTGGCGCTGGCCTCGCTAGGCGGCGTCCTGGCAGCTCCATCCATCGGCCTCTCCACCGCCATGGGCGGCCAATTCCTGCTGCTGGCCCTCATCGCCCTGGCCATCGGCGGCCTCACCAGTTTCCCCGGCGCAGCGGCCGGGGCCATCCTCGTCGGCTTGTTGCAGCAGTTCATCATCAAATATGGGCAGATCGGCATCAACCTGCCCTTTCTGGAAGAACCTTTCAAGCCATCTCCGCCCCTGGTGCCGGCCTCTGGCGTCCTGCTTATGGTCATTATTTTGCTGGCGCTGCCTAATGGGCTGTTCGGCCGGAATGAGTGAAGCGGGATTTGTGATTCTGGATTTTGGATTGACTAACTAACCATGATGACCCAACTGTCCTCTCCTAACTGGCTCAAAGCCAACCGCGGGCTGATTGGCCTGCTCATTTTCCTGGCCGCCTTTCCTTTTCTGGCGGCCTTGATTGACGGCCAACCCATTACAGACATGCTGGCCAACGAGACCGGTATTGCCAAATTCTTGCAAGGTCTCCTGATTGAAGTGTTCATTTTAGCCATTTACGCCATCAGCTATGACCTGGTTTTGGGCATCACCGGCTTGCTCTCGTTTGGTCATGCCATGTTCTTTGCCGTGGGCGCATACTTTACCGGCATCGCTTTCAAAAACCTGGAATGGGGGATTGGCCTGACGCTTTTGGGATTGGTCGGCCTGGGCGTCATCCAGGCGATTTTATTCGGCCTCGTCCTGCCCCGCGTCAAAGGCATCACCTTCGCCCTGGTGACATTGGGCATCGCTTCCATGTTCCATATCATCGTCCAAGCCGGCGAATTGGCGGAATGGACGGGAGCCGATGTGGGGCTGCAAGGGGTGACTGCGCCGGCGCTGATCAACACCGCCTCGGAAAGATTTCGCCTTTACCTGATTACATTGGCCGTTACCACGCTGGTCTATCTGGTTTATCGCCGCTTTGTGGATTCGCCAACGGGGCGGGTGTGCATTGCCATCCGCGAGAATGAAGATCGGGCGCTGATGTTGGGGTACAACACGTTCTATTTCAAAATGGCGGCGCTGACGCTTTCCTCCATCACGGCCGCGTTAGCCGGGTTTTTCCACACGGTTCACCAGCCCATCGTCAGCCCCAATGTGGCCGGATTGGGCTGGACGGTGGCGGCGCTGCTCATCATTTTGATGGGGGGCGTGGGCACGTTGAGCGGGGCGATGATTGGCGCGGCCGTATTCCGCCTGTTGGAATTTTTCCTGGACAAGCAGTTTGGTGAAAATGCCAACTTTTTATTGGGGGTGATTTACGTGCTGCTGGTGTTGTTCCTGCCGTTTGGTATTGTCGGTACCTGGCGGGCCAAATCGCTGCAAATCAGGCAGGGGCGAGAGTGGTTACTGCAATTATTGGGACTGGGACAGAAAACGTAGAGCAGGTTTGCAAATATGCAGGTAAGCAGGTTTGCAGGTCACTTGCCCACTTGCACACTTGCGGTTAATCCAAACGGCATTCGTAATCTACCCGCCACCGGATAGGGTCATCCCAGCCGGAGTTGGCTTTGGCCCACTGGGGTGTAATGGTGAATTCCCACTGGCGGCGTTCCGGGTTCATCCCCTGCAATTGATTAACCTCTGTCCCCACATACTCCGCCTGGTAATAGACGTAATAATCCACCCCGTCCAAAGTCACTTCGGGATCGTAAAACATGCTGTAAACGGGTTCGGAACCGCGCCAGCCATACTGCCCGATTTCCACCGGCGCGGCGCTGCACCAGCCGTTGTCGCGCGTGGCGTTGCGGCCGTTCTCCGCCATCTCCCTCAAATAATGCCAACTCAATCCCGCTACTAACAAAAGCGCCGCCACAGCCAAGCCCAATAATCCGTAGCGAAACAGCGGTTGGACTCTCGTATTGGTTATCGGCGTTGTCGGACGGCCGTGTTTTGTTTTCGTCGGCAGCCGCTCAATCAGCTTCGCTTCTGGCGGCAAATCGGCATTTAATTGGGCCATGCCGGCCGCTTCCAACAGCGCGTTGGCCTCCGCCAGATAAGAGAGCGCCTCTTCCTGGTGCAGCCAATCAATGATAGCTGCCACCCGCTCCCGCGCCTGGATGCCGGATAACCGTTTGCCCTGGCACATTTTGGTGATCACGGCCGGGTCCTGACCAATGCCCCGCGCCAGTTTGTTTTGGCTTAATCCATGTTTTCGGCTGAGATGCTGCTTGATTAAATCCCCAAACAGGTGGCTCATGACTCCTTTTTCCTTTTCTGTCAATGGTTTTGACACAAAAAGCCATTGATCTTGACAGGCGTAATTTGCTACCCTGTCAACAGAATCAGTTAGTCGGGGTTCGGGGTGGCGTTTAGGGTAGCGACTACACCAACTGCCCATCTTCCCCAAACCGACGCAAGTTTACCGTAAACGTTTCCCCTGGGGTAGTGATGTTTGTCCTATTTGATGGGGGGAGCATTACTCAAAAGCGAGGAATATAATGAGCCATTTCCACAAGTTTTTCCCTCCAAGCTATAGGGGAATTCTAAACATTATATTAGTGATTGCTATTCTTTTTCCCAGTATTGGGTTAAACGCTGAACAAGCCAATCACACAGTCCAAAATCAAAAAAAAGAGAAAATATCAGCGGATTCCTTATTGCTGACCCCGCCAGCAGATTGTTCTTCAACAAATATTGGAATAGTTAATCCCTTTAACGCCAATGAAACCCTTGAAGCTAAATTCTGTGAGAGTGGCGTTCCTGGCTTGGGGGATTTATGGCTACATAGTAATACAATTGTAGCTCATGTCGTAAGAATACTTCCTGAGCAAGGGGTAGGAAATTTAGACCCTTTACGTTTTGTTAGCTGGGGGCCAGATTATTGGTTTCTTGTTAAGGAAAACGTACAGCTTCATCCTGGTGAATACATCAAAATAAATGCAGATCGGTTTGGTCAATCACCTGATGAAAGGCAAGGGATGACTAGTACTCATTTAAGTCTGATTAATGAACTCTTGTATATAGGTGATACACCTATACCTGACATGACAAAAGCGCAAGCTGTATATAGATATGTTCAGGCATTCCCAGGGATCGTTGGTGATGCAGGTTCAATAGTTTACGATTGCCAACAAGCATTACAAGATGGCTCAAAATTAGATTTTTTTGAATGTGCATTAAGTTTGAGTAGTAGTAATGCTGGACTTGAATTAATTCAACAGGGGCTTGCAAAATTTGGAAGAGTGTTAGCCAAAGAGATTATACAAGGCTTGCTAACTGTGATTGAATTTTCTATAAATTTGTTTAAGGTTTTCAACTATGTGGTCCACACCTCTAGTTATTTACAAGACGTAAGTATAGTTGTTTACTATCCTGCCAATTCAAATGAACCGCCGCCAGCCCCAATTTGCCCGACATGCGTAGACGATGCCGAATTTTTGGACGATATCATACTTCCTGATGGCACAGTTGTTACGCTAGGTGAAGCTTTAATCAAAACGTGGCGGGTGCGGAACAGCGGCACGTCAACCTGGGATGGGTATACGCTGGTCTTCCAAAGCGGCGACCAGATGGGGGGTAGCAGCCCCGTTGCCATCCCCCACACCACGCCGGGGCAAGAGGTGGACATCAGCGTTAGTCTGACTGCGCCGGATCATTCTGCTGCCGGCAGATGGCATATTGTCGATCCGGCTGGTACGCACGTGCCGGGTGGCGAATTGTGGGTTTCTCTTGTTGTGGAAGACAACAACAATCCGCCGCCTCCCGCCAGCGATTTCACCCTGGAATGTCTGAATTGCCCCAGTACGGTTGAGCCGGGGCAAACTTTCCGTCCCGTTATCAGGGCCATGATTGGCAGCGGGCAGATGCTGGAATCGCGCGGGGATATGCTGCGCCACAAAAGCGGCGATTTGTTTGGCGCGTGGCCCCTCATTTCTGTGTCCGGCGTCGTCAACCAAGGCGAAAGTTACGATTTCACCTTTTACGCAGATAACCCCATTACCGCGCCAACGACCAACGGTGCCTACCAGAGTACGTGGCAGCTTTGGCAAAATGGGCAGTGGGTTGGCCCCGAGTTCACCATTACCTTTACCGTTCAATCGGGAGGGGGCAGCAATCGGCCGCCGAATGCGCCCTCGCTAACCGGGCCGGGTGATTGGGCTGTTTATCAGGGCAACAGCGGTATCCTGTTGGCATCTCAGGAAAACGGCGATCCTGATGGAGACGCTGTAACTCAATACTATTTTGAAATATTTGACAGCGCCCAAAACGCAAACAGCGGCTGGATCGCCAGTAACAGCTGGTCGCCTCAAGGATTAGGCTTTTACGGATATCAATGGCATGTCAAGGTAAGGGACAGCAAGAGCGCAGAGAGCGGGTGGAGTGAAACCTGGCATTTCACTGTTTACGATCCTAACATTAATATTACGCAGCTGGATTTTGTGCCGCTTGATCCGGATGGCGAAATTGTGCGTATTCTGGCGTGCGCGGACGCCCCGGCAACGCTCAAGGTAGATGTAAATACGGCAAATGACGGTTCTGACAATGGGGAATGGCGCACGCTTAAGGAGCTGGGCGTTCAATGCTTCAATGATAATGACGCGCCTACCTGGAACACGCTCGAGTATGAGGCAGGGCCGCATCTTGTCCGGGTGTTGGCGCGCGGGAATGGCGGCTGGGCAAATGCAGCCTCGCGGGAGGCTGTGTATACTGTGCCTGCCAATCGTCGCCCCAACCAGCCATTCGGGCAATTGCCCCAAAATAGCTCATATGTTAATTCTACAACCGTTACTTTCAAATGGATTGAGACTTTGCGTACTACCAGTTACCGTTTGCAGGCGGCGACTGACGCCGGGTTCGGTACATTGCTGCTTGACCAGACGCTTTCTTATGGAATTACATCTTATACGCATACCTTCTCGTCTGCCTACGGAACCATTTACTGGCGTGTAATTGCGTCTGGCCCGTATGGCACAAATGAAGCAGGCCAGAGTTTTTCTATTGATACAACTCCTCCTGCATCATCAGTAACGTCGTTACCGGCTGTCACAACCGATACCCAGTTTAGCGTTAACTGGGCTGGAAGTGATGCACGGTCCGGTGTACGTTGGTATGACGTGCAGGCGCGCGATGGCAACCGGCCGGATGATGAGTGGGAAGGTTGGCTGGTTCGCACGACCAAAACGGCTGAACTGTTCCAGGGGCAAGCGGGGCATACCTACTATTTCCGCGTCCGGGCCATGGATGAGATTGGTAATTGGGAAGCGTGGCCGGCCGGAGACGGCGACACGTACACAGCCATTGACCCGGCCGCCACGCCGCCGACGCCCTGGTGGAATGACAATTATGCGGAAAAACGCAACTTGGTCATCCTCAACAACGACAGCGATACCATTCCGGCGCAATATCCCATACACATTCGTTTTGATAACACAACCAACCCCACGGCCGCCGAGATTTACAACGCATCCCTGACAGCGACTAAGGGGAATGACGTGCGCGTCTTGCATAACAACCAGACGGAACTGCCTCGTTTTGTAACTCAGTTCACCTCTGCCCAAATTGACATCTGGTTTCCCCTGCAAGCTGGGTTGGGCGGCGGGCAAACGGACAATGGTAGTTATCAACTGTATTACGGTTACGCCGGCGCGGGCAGCCCTCCCGGCGACGCTGATTCTGTTTTCCTGCCAAAGGCAGACGGCAATACCATGGGGTTGTGGCATTTTCAGGAGGGAAGCGGCAGTACCATTTTCGACTCGTCTGGCCGGGGGCATAATGGCAGTTTTACTGGCGCCGCCTGGACAAATAACGGCTATCTGGGCCGCACGGGCAGCTTTAATGGCAGCAGCGCTTACGTGCAATTTGGGCATTCAGATGATTTCTGGCCGAGTCCGGTTACGCTGGAAGCGTGGATATACATCAGTGGCAGCACCGGCGATTACCCCATGATCTTTAACAAGGATCGCTTTTGGTTCCGCGTCATTGGCGATAGGAAACTCCAGTTTCTTATCAAGGCGGATGGCGGAGACCGCACGGTGACGGGACAGACGGTTCTCAATCTTAACCAATGGTATCACGTAGCCGCAACGTATGATGGCGGGCAGAAAATGCGAGTTTACGTAAACGGCAGTCTGGACAAGGAAGAAAACATTGGCGCGCCGCCGGTTTTGTGGAATACGCAGCCGCTGCGAATCGGCCGTTCAGACTATAACGGCAACTCTTACTTCCCCGGCTTCATTCAACACGCCCGCTTTTCCAACGTGGGGCGCACTGACTTTTCTTACGGCCGTATAGACATCCCCGCTTCCGTTGCTGCCGGTATGATTATTCCAAAACCGGCCGGAGGCGCGCCGAATCTGGCGATGCTGGACTTAACCACTTATCCCAATCCGGACGGCGGTGTTCTAGTCCAGGCCGTTATTCAAAATCAGGGGGACGGCGCTACGAAAAGTGGCTTTTACACAGACCTGTATCTGGATTATTTGCCCACAGGCGCGGGCGATTATACAAACAGTTTGCAGTTCTGGGTGAATGATCCCATTGAGGCCGGCGCTGTCGTCACGCTGACAACCGTCATCACCAATGGCCTCGTCATGAATAACGCCCTGTTTTACAACACGACGGCCGCCGGCGAAACAAATGGCACGTTGTACGCCCAGGTTGATTCCGCCGGGTCGGTGACCGAGACAGACGATAATGATAACATCTACGCGACCGGCGCGGACGTTTGCCTGGTTGGCGCAGACGCTTATGAAAATGACGAGACACCCGCCGCCGCTTCCCCGATTGCGCTGGGCGAAGCGCAAACGCACAACTTTGATCGCATGGAAGATGAAGACTGGCTGCGCTTTAATGCCCAGGCCGGCATTACCTACACGCTGCGCACGTCAAACCTGGGCGTCTCGGCCGACACGTACCTATATTTGTACGATAGTGACGGAACGACCTTGCTGGCCTCCAATGACGATTATGACGGCGCGTTAAGCTCGTACATTGAGTGGGCCGCGCCTGCTTCTGGCGTTTATTATGCCCGAATCCGGCACTGGAACCCTAACGTGGGCGGCTGCGGCACAAGTTATGATTTCAGATTCGCAAAACTTGGCTCTGAGATTTTCTTGCCTGTTGTTGTAAACAATACTACTTCACCCAACTCAACGCCAACGCCTATACCAACGCCGGCACCAACATCCACACCAACATTTACGCCTACACCATCCCCAACACCAACTGCCACGCCAACATCTACGCCCGTACCAAGTTATGACTGGGCACTTATTGGCTCTGGTAGCCCGTCGGCGCGTTCTGGCATGAGCTTTGCTTACGATGATAATCAAAACAAGTTGATTATGTTTGGCGGCACATGCAATGGATATGCTTGCAGCGACACATGGGAATATACGGCTACAAGCGGGTGGCAACAAATCAACGTAAGCGGGCCTTCTGCACGTGAAACAGCTTATATGACCTACGACAGTACCCGGCAAAAAATAGTTCTTTTCGGCGGGCATGTGTGGGCTGGCAGCCATCTTAACGATACCTGGGAATTTGATGGTACAAATTGGGCGCAAATTACCACTGCTACAACACCACCAAATAGAAGTAACCAGGCAATCGCGTTCGATCCAAGCCGCAACAAAGTTGTCATGTTTGGCGGGTGGTTTGCTTCACAGCTTGGGGATGACATCTTAGGTGACACTTGGGAATATGATGGCATAGATTGGGTACAAATCACTACAGCCACTTCTCCTACTCCTCGCTCAAGTATGAAACTGGTGTATGTACCCGATTTGGGTGGGGTTGTATTATTCGGCGGAATTGGAAGCGGCCAAATTCGCTACAATGATACATGGCTCTACGATGGGCAAAATTGGACACAATTAAGCCCCACGCAATCCCCATCAAAACGATTTGCATATCAAATGACTTATGATCCAAACCAAAATGTCATCATCTTATTCGGGGGAGGTGATACTGGATCCTATAATGACACGTGGATATTTGACGGCAATAACTGGCAATTAGCTGCACCTACTAACAGCCCGCCGCCTACCTGGAGTGCTGGATTTGCTTATTATCCGCCTGAGAATGGAGTGTTTATGTTTGGCGGCAATAGCCCAAATCAAAATGATCTGAGTAACGAAATGTGGTTATATAGTCCTGTACCATAAGAGCATCTGAGACTGGCGTTCAACGCGCCGTCTTGCCACTTGAGTCGCTTCGTGGTGTTTGGGACAGAGGCTAAAATATATCTACCAGTTAACACAAAAAGGCGATAATCACATCGGAGGTGGTTATCGCCTTTACTTTTCAACTTCCAGGGTATGTTCAATGGACAAATTCTTCCCGGAAACGATTCCCGCCAGCCAGATTGAAGCGAAAACGGCCGTCACCCACCCCACCCTCACCGGCGACCAACTGCCACAGACTCCCGCCGTTCACTTCACCCTTCTCTACCTGCCCCATTGGGTTATTTCCGGCGCGGGGCGATGCCAATGGTCGGCGGCCGTTGGCGTCGAGGTGCGCCGGAAAATTATCTGGCAGCAACAATCCGGCACGGCCGTGACGGAAGTGGACGTCGTTCTGGAAAATTATGACGAAAACGGGGTGGATGTGTATTGCGGCCAGCGGCAATACGACGCTGGCTGCCAATGGCTGGATCGGCGGCAGGCTGACGCTTACGCCGTCATTCGGCCGCAGGCCGTTACCTGGACGGCCGCAGACGAAGCGGCGCGCCAGGTTATGATGGACGCCTTACGCAGCCGGGCGCGGTATGCGGCGCTGGGGCAGGGGCGGGTGCGGGATTTGCACCTGGTTTCTGCGCAAATTACCCGTCTGGCCGCTCATCTGTGGTTGTATCCGATTTTTTGGGGGTGTTATGAGATGGGGGACGGCCGTCTGCCCATCCAAATAGACGGCGTTAGCGGGGAGGCAGCGATGGCAATGAACAATGAGCAATGAGCAATGAGCAATGAGCAAATAGCAGCTTTTATCAGCGATAGCGTGAATCGCGCCTGAAAACAGATAGTGTGTCCATAAAACAGGAGAGTTGAACATGATCCACAAACGTATATTACGCGCAATTAGTTATTGGAGTGACGGCCGTGTCTGGCAAATGCAGCGCCATAACAAGCAGGTGACAGTCACTTTGAAAGTGACTGTCACCTGCGTGGCGGGAATGGGGGGAGGACGGCCGTGTTGTAAACGGTATCAGTACAAGGTTAGAATGCCTAACAAATCATTTTTACTGAATCCGTCAATGAGATCGTAATTATTTCGCAAGATCATCTCAATTATATTTGTCGAACAATTACCGCGTTTAATCCAAAGCACTTGTGGGGGAAAGCCCCAGATCATGCCAAACTCGCTAAAATCAACATCTTTGGTAACGATAATGTGGTTATGTTGAGCGGCATACTCCCAAATTTCATTATCTGGAGCAGAGGCTAAGCCGATCATGGAAACATGGGTAGAATCCGGATAAAGATCAGCTAAACGCCGGACTAATTTTGGGGATAGATTTTGGTCAAAGAGTAATATCATGTGCAAATGCTGATTAACACCTGCTTTTCACGATGGGCAGCATAGCTCAGAGAAGCTAAAATATCATTTTCTGTGAGATAAGGGAAATCATCCAGAATTTCAAGCATACTCATTCCGGACGCTAGATATTCGAGAACATCATAGACAGTGATCCTCATTCCACGAATACACGGTTTTCCACTGCGCTTACCTGGTTCCAGCGTGATAATATCTTTATATTCCATGAAATCTCTCCGTACAGAAATTCTGATATAAACCATCTTCTGTCTCAAGTGCAAAACGATTGTATCAGTAATAGGAAAAACTAGTCAAGAAACCCTCGATCATTGAGTATAGCGATATTTTGTAGGGAGTGTTCTGGATTTGTGACCGGAGTCAACCTCTTGCTAGATAACATCCGGCTGAAGCCTCGACTCCGGAAAACGCCAAAGTTGTGGCATGTCATTGATTGAGCAACGGCGTTTGCCTGACGGCCAAATCCAACGAAAGCAGAGTGGAAATCCCCCTTTTCTGGATGACGCTGCTTCTAATTGCCGGCAATCTGTTTGGCTGTGTGCCGTCTGCGGGCTGATGTGTATTGCCGTTATATATTGATACCACGCTCTGGATTGTATATACTTTAATGCAAAATCGTCAGTATAAAAAGGTGATACGGTGTAATTATGGAACGAGTCATGCTTACCATGCCGGCGGATCTGTTGCAAGTAGTGGACTCACAGGCGCAACAGAGAAAGCAAAATCGCAGCCAGTTCGTCCGCCATGTCCTGCGTGAATGGTTGGAAAGACAACGACAAATAGAATTCGAAGCGTTGTTGGCCGAGGGCTATCAAACAATGGCTCAGGAAAACCAAGCGATTGCGGTGGAAAACCTGCCAACCCAAGCCGCTGCCATTGATGGAGTCTGGCATTGGGATGAGTGACGAATTGACTTTTTACCGTGGGGACGTCGTTTTGGTCTCCCTCCCATTTGTCACCGACCCAACCCGGAGCAAAGTGCGTCCGGCCGTCATCCTCCAAAATGATGTGGGCAACCGCTTCAGTCCCAATTTGATCGCGGCCGCGATCTCGTCGCAGCTGCCGCGGCGAGAGTATCCAACCAATCTGATCCTGCGTGAGGGTTCTCCGGAAGCCCGAGGCAGTGGTCTGGATCGTGACTCGGTCATTCGGGCAGAGGTCATCCTGACGATCCCGAAAACCAACGTGGTCAAAAAGGTTGGGCGATTTAGCCAGGCGGCGATGCAGCGCATTGATCAATGTGTCAAGGTAAGCCTGGGACTGACTTGAATCCCCGGAGACTTTTGAAGTTTTGCAAAACTTCAAAAGTCTGTTGGCGGCTGAACGGTTACCGCTAATTTCGTAAAATAGTCATGTTGGAGTCGAGGTTTTAGCCGATCAAACCTATTGGCTCGGTTGAAGCCTCGACTCCGGAAAACGCCAGAGTCTTGTCATGTCACTGATCGCTCAATGGCGTTTGCCTGACAACGGAAGGACATCAATGGCAAGCAAGTAGATGGCCCGTACACGGTACGCAATGTCATGTTGCTGGATGAATCAGAGGTCACGTTGATGATTGAGGTTGATGATAATGTGTATACGACGGCCGTTTACAGCTATCAGCAATTCGGCGCCGGCGCCAAAATTTATTTACCCGTCATTACTGGCAATTAACTCACCAGAAGAAGACTACAAAAGTCTCCAAGGCTTTTGTAGTCTTTCTTCTTCTTCGCAGGAGTTACAAATGGAACCTGGCAGTTACTATCACATCTACAACCGAGGCAACAATCGAGAAATCATCTTCCGGGAAGATGAAAATTACCGTTTCTTTTTACTGAGATACAAAAAATACCTGGCAGCGTATGTCACAACCCACGCTTATTGCTTGATGCCCAACCATTTCCATTTTCTCGATCGTATCAACGATGACAAAAGTCTGGCGCAAAGAACGTCTGGCAAGTTGACTCCCCTGGAAAAAGCGTTCCGCGATTTTTTCATCTCCTATGCCAAGAGTTTTAACAAGCGGTACGGCCGTACAGGCAGCCTGTTCCAGTACAAGTTCAAACGCAAACTAGCTGACGATCTGGCTTATGCTCGCGGTTTGAGGATTGGCCGTATAGTTCGTACCGGGCAATTTTGAGCGAAAAGGAAACGGCCGTACAACGAGACACCGTTTTACAATGGTTTGGCGGCCGTGAAGATTTTATCGCTTTTCATCAGGAGTATAGGGATTGGGAGCCGTAGCAGCAGACTAAGACTTTTGTAGTCTACCGCTCCATTTGGCAAGCAGCTCCCAGACAGTTGGCACAAGCTCAACAGGTATTTCCATCAAAGTTTGCTCCTGCTTCTCAAATATGGCTTCATCTTCTGCCACTGCTTCCTCTGCGGATTACCTACCTACCAATCAAGACAATACAACTGACGATCTGAACCATAGTATGAGATGTTCTGGCGGCCCACACGCAATATGAAACCCATTCTCCGCGCTTTAGTTTTGAATTGAGGATGCTGCAAAACGCGGCGTAGAATTTCCGGAACCTCAAAACGCCGCTCTGCCGGCAACGGGAAATTGACAACACAATAGTCCCGGTGAGACTCAACCTTTAACCAAAAATCGCCGGCATTGATTGTAATGAATGTGGGTTGTCTGGCATGAATGAGAAGCGTCGGGATAATATCATCCTTGATAACTGTTCCCGGCCTTAAATCACGGATTGAGACGACCTGCCCGGAATAGTACGCTTCTATGGCCCGACAGATGCGCTCATTGTGCAATTGTTCGTCAACAACAATCATTGAGTTTCTCGATAACAGCGTAAAGGTAAGGCCAAAAAGCCGGGCAAAGATCGCAGAAAATTACCGGGGTCAGACAGCGACTGGCAAGGCGGATTGTGATGACGCCAAAAACGCCTGTTGGGCCAGGTCTATTGCTTCTTGCACAGCCTCTCTTGTCAGATTATTGCGATGAAAATCGGCTGCCACATCATCAATAGAGTATCCAGCCTTGAGATCGGCTAAAACAACTTCGACCTCAAGGCGCGTGTATTTGAATGTCGGCCGTCCCCCACAGACGCCGGGCGCCATGACAATGTATTTCCCAAGCGGATAGTATTTGTATGGTTCGCCGTTAACCATTTCAATGACGAGATCAGATGGTTTGAATTGTTTTAACATGATGGGCATATTATAGCACAACCTGTTTGCAGCTTTTTAGGAGCCGTTCGGAATTAACTTAGCACTTGTAACGATGAAGGCTCCTAAGCTGGGTGTCGGCATCCTCGGCCAGATTGCGACATTGCAGGAATGCGGCCGTGTCAGGCAGAAAATCGCGCTTTCAGCTCCCGCTTGAGGATTTTACCGGCGCCGGAGATGGGTAGTTCTGGCAGGAGTTCCACCCGCCGGGGTATTTTGTAGGCGGCCAAGTTGTCTTTGAGGTATTGGCGTAGTTCCGCCCCGGTGGTTGTTTCTCCCGGTTTGAGGACGACGCAAGCCAGTCCTGCTTCCCCCCATTTGGCATCGGGGATACCGATGACGGCGCACATGTGTACGGCCGTGTGCCCATACAACGCCTTCTCAATCTCCGCCGGATACACATTCTCGCCGCCGGAGATGAACATATCCTTCTTCCGATCCACGATAGTGAAATACCAATCCTCGTCATACTTCGCCAGGTCGCCGGTGTGGAACCAGCCTTCGGCGTCAATGGCTTCCTCCGTCGCCGCCGGATTGCTGTAATAGCCGGAGGAGCGGCTGGGGCCTTTCAACACCAGTTCACCCACTTCATTGGGGCCAAGCGACCGGTTCTGAACATCCACAATGCGGGCATCTATGTAAAAATTTGGACGGCCGATGCTGCCCGCCTTGCTGATGGCGTCTTCGGCAGCCAGGGCAAACACGCCGGGGCCAAACTCAGTCATGCCAAATCCTTGCTTAAACTGAACGCCCTTTTCTTGAGCATATTTTTGCACCAGCGCCACCGGTAATGGCGCGCCGCCGCTGGTGCAAAACCGGAGCGAGGAGAGGTCGGCTTCCACCCAATTTTCCGCCTGAGCGAGCATCTGATACATGGTAGGCACGCCAGCAAAAAGGGTCACTTGCTCCTGCTGAATCAAGTCCAAAATCTGGGCCGGCTTAAACTCCCTGACCAAAATCGTCACGCCGCCCAGGATGACGTTGGGCAGGGTGTAGACGAATAGGCCGCCGGTGTGGAACAGGGGAAACACGTTGAGGTAGGTATCGTCGTGATGGAGATCGTGGATGATGGTGTTGAGTGTGTTCCACGCGATCATGCGGTGGCTGACCTGGGCCGCTTTGGGCAGGCCGGTGGTGCCGCCGGTGAAAATCAGGGCGGCGATGGCTTCCGCTTCCACTTCGGAGGAGGTGACGGCCGTTGCCGGGGCCGCTTGCAGAACGCTTTCAAAATGCAGGCTCCCTGGCGCTCCATCCCCCTCAACGTGTAAAAAATGGGTGATGCTGGCCGCCCGTTCATCCTTTTGCAGATGGGTTACGGTCCCCCGAAATTCATCCGAATACACCAGCGCTCGCGGCGTCACATTCTCCAGAATCTGGGCCAATTCCTGCCAATGCAGCCGCCAATTCAGCGCCGTGTGGATGGCCCCCAATTTACCACAGGCAAAAAAGGTATCCAGATGCTCGACCCCATCCCGCGCCAGAATCGCCACTCGATGGCCAAAATGAATCCCGGCCTCAGTCGCCAGCCAATTCGCCAACCGGTTGGCCCGATCATTCAACTGGGCAAATGCCAGCCGCCAGGCCGGTTCCTTCCCCGCATCTATAATCGCCAGTTTGCCCGGTGAATAAATAGCTCGCCGTCCTAAATAGTCGCCGATATACATCATTGCCCCGTTGCCCGTGTTCCGCCCGTTTACAGTTAACGGATAACGGTTTACGCCGTCCACTCCCACACAGTGGCCGCCATGGAAATGCCGCCGCCGCTGGCGCAGAATAGTACCTTGTCGCCCAGTTTGGGGCCGCGCCCGATTTCGATGGCATTGTCCAGCGCCATGGGGATGCAGGCGGAGCCGGTGTAGCCCCATTTATCCATGATCCAGTGCGTCTTTGCCAGCGGCTGTTCCAAAATGCGCATGATTTCTTTGATGGTGTTCAAGTTAAGCTGAGTAAACAGGTAAAAATCAATTTCGTCGAGGGTGTACCCTGCTTTTTCGGCCGTACTCTCGATGAGCGGCGGCCAATTTTCACTGTTAAACGTGGCCGGGAATTTGCGCGCGAAACGGACGCGGGGGACGCCGCCATTTTCTTCGATGGGGGTGGTGGGGCAGGCCACGCCGCCGGTGTAAATGCCCAGCGCGTCGTAAAAATCTCCCCGCGCCAGACGGCGACCGGCAAGAAAACCGGGTTTGTCGCCCACGCCAATCAAAACTGCCCCGGCTCCGTCGGCGAAGAGGGTGCAGGTGTAATGGTCTGTATAATCCACAAAGCGGGTCATGCCATACGCGCCGATGACGAGGGCGTGGTTTAATTCGTCGTCGGTGATGATGTAGCGAGCGGCCGTATCCAATGCTGTCACCCAGCCGGCGCAAGCGCTGTTGATGTCAAAGGTACCCGCATTCATTGCCCCCAATTTAGCTTGAACAACGATGGAGGTGGCTGGGCTGAGGTAGTCGGGGGTATCGGTGGCGACGATGATGAGGTCAACGTCGTCAGGCGTTAAACTGGCTCGCTCGATGGCCTGACGTCCGGCGTGGGTGGCCAGATCGCTGGTAGTTTCGTCATCGGCCATGACGTGCCGCTCTTTGATGCCCACGTTTTGCACCAGCCATTCGTCCACGTCCCGGTTGAGTATTTTGTCGAAATAAGAATTGGGCAGCATTTTTTCAGGCACATACCGCCCGGTGCTGAGGATTTGGGCGTATCGTTGCATAGTTACTCCTGATGGGTTGAGTTTGAAAGCATAGCGTAACATAAATGGGTTGCGGAGAGGATACAGGCACGGCCGTATTCCGCCGATACGCTTCGCCAAAGTGTACTAACCTCATTTGCCTTTTGTCCCCACACACGTGGAGGTGAACCGCCTGCAATTCTCACCAAAAAATCAGAACGTGCAGTGGACAGGTTATCGCTGTTGATGGCAAATAATTACGTCGGTCAAATGAGATTGAGTTCCCTGGCCTTGAGCGCCGCCTGGGTGCGGTCGCGGACGCCGAGCTTACCCAAGATGTTAGTGAGGTGGTTTTTGACGGTGCCTTCGGCGATGAAAAGGGCCGCGGCGATTTCTTTGTTGCCACGGCCGTCTCCCACCAACTTCAACACCTCCAACTCCCGCGCTGACAACGGCTCTACCAGCGGCTGCTGCGGCGGCTGGCCCATCCGGGTGAACTCTGCCACCACCCTGGCCGCCACCGATGGCTGCAAAAACGACTCCCCCCGCGCCGTCGCCCGAATCGCCTCCACCAATTTAGCCGAGGGCACATCCTTGAGTAAATAACCGGCCGCCCCGGCCCGCAGCCCGTCAAAAATATGCTCGTCGTCGTCAAACGTGGTCAGGACGATGATGCGGCAGTCTGGGTTTTGAGCGCAAATGCGCCGGGTGGCGGCCACCCCATCCAACACCGGCATACGCAAATCCATGAGGACGACGTCCGGCTTGAGTTGGGCCACGGCCGTCACCGCCTCCGCCCCATTTGCCGCCTCCCCCACCACCTCAATATCATCCCACACCGATAACAGCGTTCGCAGCCCTTCTCGAAACAACGCCTGATCGTCTACCAACAACACTCGAATCTTCGTCACCTTGTCACCCACTCATCTTCACCCCGGCACGGCCGTTTCCAGCACAAACCCCTGGCCCACGGCCGTTTCCATCTTCAATTCGCCGCCCAACGCCTGAACTCGCTCCCGGATACCGATGAGGCCAAATCCTCCATCCGGCGTTACCGGACTGCCGGCGCCATTATCCCGCACCGTCAGTTTTGCCAGATTTTCCTCTGCAAAATCCAGCGTCACATCCACGCGAGAAGCATGGGCGTGTTTGCGTACGTTCGTCAACGCCTCCTGGGCCACCCGATACAACGCCAGCTTCGTCTCCGGCGGCAGGTGGCGGCGCTCCCCCTTTTACCGAAACTCGGCCACAATCCCCGCCTGGCGGATTTCGGCCGTCAGACCCAAAATAGCGTCAGCCAACGATTGATTGTCCAACGGCGACTCGCGCCAAGTTGACACCGATTGGCGCACGGCCGTCAACCCCTCCCTGGTCAATTTTTGCGCCTTCGCCAACGCATCCTGCGCCCGCGCCGGGTTTGCCGCCAACACCGCCCGCGCCGCCTCGATCTGCACATTCACCACCGTCAGATAATGCCCCAAGTTATCATGAATCTCCCGCGCCAGCCGGTTGCGCTCCTGCGTCGTCGCCATCTCCTCCACTTGCATAGCATACGCCGCCAACTGCCGGTTGGCTCGTTCCAACTCGGCCGTCAGCCGCTCCGCTTCCTCCCGCGCCCGCTTCTCATTCAATCGTAAATGGGTGAACACCACCACAAAGAAAACAGCCGGGATGAAAGTGAACGAAAAAACAATCGCTTCGCTCAACGACTCGGCTACCATCCACAATGGAACGACCAATCCGGCCTATATTCGGGATACGTGTAAAAAGGATCCACTTTTTCGCAAATTTACGCTGTCAGGAATTGCTTGCCTGGCTGAAGGGGCATCGGTTTCACCTCCATATCCAAAAAATAATCGCCAAATCACTTGATATGCTCCGTGAGATATGGGCTGAGTCGAGCAACCATTGCTTGCGTAATATGAACGCCCTCCTGGGCTAACTGGTGCAGCACATCCGTCATATCAGCCACGTTTTGTAACATGACAGCATTGCCGACCAAGTCCATATATTTGATACGCTTTTCCTGCTCCACCGGATCGCCA
>JAJRVV010000127.1 GCA_024277135.1 Chloroflexota bacterium
GCAGCGTCAGGAAAGCATTGGAAACGATGTGGCCCGATATGCCCCATCAATGGTGTCAATCACACTATCTGGGCAACATGACACGCCCCATTTATGATCGGGATTCATCTCTTAAGACTGACATGAGAAAGGCGATTCGCCAAGAGATTCGTGAGAACACAGGAGACACCACGCGCGCTATGAACGTCGCCAAGCGCAATTCCGTCGTCGGTACCGCTGGCGGCATTGCCGGGATGCTGTTCTTGAGCAGCAGCTTGCTGATTGGGCTGAGGCTACTCCTGACCCCCAGGGTGTTACTTTTGCCTTAATGTGTAAAATGTTACCCGCCTCAAGCGTAAAATTGATATCCTGCAAAACCATTTGCGATTGACTGCCCACTGAAAACTGACCGCTGTTTACTGAAAACTGTTCTTTGTAGGCAAAGGTAACGTCTTTGAAGCGAACGGTCGGGGCGGAAGCGGGCAGGGTGTGGCTGACGGCTTCCTGGACGCCGGGCTGGATTTGGAAAAACTCGTTGATGCGGTTGACGCTGGCCATGGCTCGCTGCATATTTGCCACCTGCCGCCGGATACGTTTGATGGGCGTTTCCATCAGGCCAATGTAAAAGACCACCAGATAAACCGCGCCGATGCTGATTTGGCCATGCTGGTAGATAAAACCGGCCAGACCCAACGCGGCAACCAGGGCCAGGATGTGGAGCATCTGGCTGCTGGTGAAGGTGAAGCCGCCATACAACGTGGCCCGCACTCGTTTTTGGGCAATGTTGGCGTGCATTGGGTAATACTGGTTCAGCACGTAGGCGCTGCCGCCGTTGGCCCGAATATCCTCGGTGCCGTTGAACCGTTCCTCCAGAAAGCCAAACATTTCGGCGTACCCCTGGCGGCTGCCGTGCCAGACGTTGACGGTGGGGGTTTGGATGAGGCGCAGGAAGCCCAGGGTGAGTAGGGCATAGGCCAGACCAATCAGACCAAAGCGCCAATCCTCCCGAAACAGCAGGAAAAGGATGCCCAGGATGAGCAAGGTGTTGCCGAATACCTGCACTGCCAGTTGAGAGAACTGTTCGGCCAGCGCGGTCACATCCCCGTCAATGCGCTGGATCAGCTTGCCGGGAGTGCGTAGTTTGTGAAAGCCCATATCCAGGCGCATACAGTGGCGGGTCAGGTCGGCGCGCAGGCGGTTGGTGGCCGCCCAGCCTAAATCTTCGCCCAGGTAGGTAGCGGCCAGGGCCAGCCCTTTTTGCAGGACGACGACAACGAGAAAGAGCAGCCCCATCTGTACCAGTAAGCGGGTGGCGGCCCCGGCCTGGGCGGCGTCCAGAAATTGGCGGATGATTTGTGGGGCGAATAACTGTAAGCCAATCCCTGCCAGGATGAGGAGAAGGAGGATGAGGAGGTGGTGATACGGCCGTAAATAAAGCCGCAGCAACCGCGCGCCACTGGAATAATTTTGCATCTCTTTCATATTCTTACCAATCCCGGCCCATATACGGCCGCCACAAATCCAATGTCAGGTCAACGGGATCGGCCGTCACCCCAAAACGGCCGAAATAATCACACACACGAGTAATGTCCCGCTTTAACAATTCAAAAGCGTGCGGATTGTGCCGCGCATCCACCATTTGCGGGAAATCAATCAGGGTGATTGCGCCTTCCCAGTACAAAATGTTGTAAGCCGACAGGTCGCCGTGAACGTGGTGCAGGTCAAGCATCAAGGCCACGTTGTCCATCACCCGCCGGAACAGCGCGCCGGCTTCATCCGGCTCCAGATTGATTTCGTTCAACGTCGGCGCCGGGCCGTACCGTCCGCCAATGAATTCCATCAAAATGGCGTTGCCGGCATGGGCGATAGGCTCCGGCACGTCAGCCCCG
The DNA here is from genome assembly GCA_024277135.1 of Chloroflexota bacterium. Classification (GTDB taxonomy): domain Bacteria; phylum Chloroflexota; class Anaerolineae; order Promineifilales; family Promineifilaceae; genus JAJRVV01. Next base: position 1,869 of record JAJRVV010000127.1, read on the forward strand.
GCGTCGTGCAATTTTTTTTGCACGCTGTACTCATTGTTGATCCACCACATGATGTCCACCTGTTTGCCGAAATTGGTCTTCTTGCGCAAGGCTAACTTGACGCGGCGACCTTTGATCTGCTTGCCGGTTTCGTCGCGCAACTGCCGCCCGGCTTTGTAGATGGCGTCGTTTTTGAGATGGCGCAACATGCGCGGTCGATACAGCTTGGCGGCGGCGAAGTCTAACCCAACGGCCGTATTAGCCGTGCAGACGTACACATTGGCCTCTTTGCCGCCCTTCACCAACCGGGTCACGTCGCTGATGAGATTGTCGCGGTAAAAGGGGGCGACGGAGTCAATCACCCAGCGCCGTTCATGATGCAGCGGGTCGAGCGCAGCGGCGTAGCTGGGCACCCAACTTGATCCGCTGTCGCCCATTTGATGGATGTCAGTTAGGGTGGGGGCGGGACGGCCGTTCCTCTTGTCCTTCTTTTTACGGGGGCGTTGCCGCCGGGCGGCGCGGCTGGTTTGTAATGGGTTGAATTGCTCTTCGTATTCCTCAAATTCAGTTAACTGTTTTTCTATCTCGTCCATTTTTTATTTTCCTGTAACTTGCAGGCAAGGTCGGAATTTCACCGCATCGGGCGCAAAGAACGCAAGTAATCATTCAGGGGGCGACCGAAACCCTTAGGGTCTGAACAACAGAATGATCAGATTCGGGGGAAACGAAAAACCGCAAGCGCAGGGCACTCGCGGCTTACAGCAAATTTAAGATGAGGGGGATAGGGATGGGGTTAGCTGGCGGCAGGTGCATTCGTACGCAAGGTTTTCGCGCTTGATGAGATGTTGGATTGTTTTTCTATCATCGAAATGCACCTCCGTTTTTGAGATGGGCGAAGTCTAACACAGAATTCCGACACGAGGCAAAAAAGCCCGCCTCGTTTCTTTTGGATAGGGGTAGATAATGCTCAAAAAACTTAACGATGTAACGCATAAATTAAAAATCACTTTATTTTGTTTTCCTTTTTTGCTAAAATACCGAATAATTATCGACAATGGAGTTCGGACAATGCTAGACTACCCTCAATCAAACGATCTTGACGAATTGGATAAGGCGATCCTGAGTGCTTTGCAAGCAAACGGCCGTGTCAGCAACGCTGAACTGGCCCGCCGCATCAACCTCTCGCCCCCGGCTACCCACGCCCGCATCCGGCGGCTGGAAGATCAGGGATATATCCGCCAATACACGGCGCTGCTAGATCGGGACAAGGCAGGCTATGACATGCTTTGCTTCGTCAACATCAGTCTGAAAATGCACCAATTTGAGCAGGTAGAGCAGTTCCGAGAAGTTGTGAGTCAGATGCCGGAAGTGTTGGAATGTTATCACATCACCGGCGAGTTTGATTATTTACTCAAGGTGGTGATTCACAACCGGAAAGACCTGGAGCGGTTTGTGGTTAATCAACTCACGCCCATCCCCGGCGTGGCCCGCATTTACACCAGCCTGGCGTTGACTGAAGTTAAATCAACCACAGCGTTGCCGTTAACTTGAAAACATGAGAATTGAAACGTACCCATACGATTTTGGCGACAGTTGCGAGCATGAGATTCTGCTGGAAAAGATTTTGTCCCCCGAACCCGGCGTCCGGCGCCCGCGCTGCCTGAAGGGGGAAACGCGCCAGGGGTACGAAGAATTAATTGATGGAATCGCTGGCAAACGAAGACGATCCGGAACGGGAAGAATACCTGGACTGGCTGGGCGGCGTGTTTAACCCGGAAGAGTTTGATCTGGCAGAAGTAAACGTCAGACTGGCGCGATGAAAAACAAGCAACAAGATGAGACGAAAAATGTCAAAACGGAAATCAAAACGATCCAAAATAAAGCGTAACCGGAAAGCAAAACAACCCAAACGGCCGCTTTTAACCGAGTGGCCCATTGAACCGGGCATCCCTGTCAACGATTTGCTCGCCTACAGAAGCCTGGATAATTCGGGAGAGTTGGAATGGATTCTGGAAGATTTTATTTTCAGACTGGAATCGGGTTACTATTTGCAATGGGAAGCGGTTATCAGCCGGGAACAAGGGCTGCCTTTGACTGCCAAACAAAAAGAGGCGCTGGACGACCTGCTTCACTTTGGCGGCGACCCGGGCGACCGCATTCTGTACATTGACGAAGTGCCGCGTCCCAAAAAAGCCTGGTATACCATCGCCGGCCAACTGGCCCCGCGAATGGTCAAACACCCTTACCGCACTTTTGAAATTATGTACGGCATCCATGGCGAGGAAGGCTGGCCTCGTATGGTTGAGGCGCTCAACACATATGCCCAATATTTGTCATTGCCGGAAGGCGTAAACGCGCCGCTTGACATTTTCCCGCCTGACTTGCAACATACCCTGTGGCTGCAAATCTGCTTTGACGACCTGTACGGACTGGGACAAGAAGAAGAACTCACGCTGGCCAACGAAGAACAACAGAACCGGATCAAATGGTTTATTCACGCCTTGCGCCAACAAAAAGATACAGTCCGGTATTTTGACTTGACGTTAAACAGCCTGTTAACGCGCGTCATCCTGCCGCCTGAAGAGGAAGCGCTGTTTGTTCCCATGATGCTGGAACAATTAGCCCTGCCTTCGCCGCAAGCGCCTCTGGCCGATTATCTGTGACTTTACCGAAAAAACGAACCGCAAAGACACAAAGGACGCCAGAAATTGGCAGCTGCCGGAGAGAAATCTCCGCGCCCTCCGCGTCTCTGCGGTGAAATCAATCATGACAACGCCAACCGCCGCAAGCTCCGAAACGGCCGCCTTCCTCAAGGAATTGCGCGATCTAATCCTGAACGAAACGGCCGCCCAACGCCGCCAGATTCACAACCAATGGAGCAAGCCGCTGCCTGCCCGCGTCGCCGACGGCTACGCCATCGAAAACGCGCGCCTGGCAGACATCCGCCCCAACGGCCAAATCGAACTGACCTGCAGCCGCAACCGCTCCCGCTTCCGCCCCGGCGACATCCTCAACCTCAACCGGGGCAACCCCTTCTTCCAGCCCAGCGTCACGGTCAGTCTGGACGAAGACGACGAAACAAGCCTTGTCGTCTCCACCGACGCCCCCATCGCCTGGGAGACAGCCTTTCAGGAAAAAGAGGGCTGGGTATTGGACGTGGATTTCCTGGATTTGAGCGGTTACGTCATCGGCGCGCTGGCCCAGGCGGGTGATTCGCTGGTGGGGCGGGAGCGCATTTTACCCTTGCTGATGGGGCGTTCCGCATCCGGCATGGACCCCGGCCTGTATGAACGCGGCCTGGAGATGGGCGAAGGGCTGGGGCTGAACTACGACCAGAGTCAGGCGTTAGCCAACGCCTATGCCGCCGACCTGGCCTGGCTGGTGCAGGGGCCGCCGGGCACGGGCAAAACCCGCGTTCTGGCTGCGCTGGCCCACGCGCTGGTCAGCGACGGCCAGCGCGTTTTTGTCACTGCCTTCACCCATCGAGCCATCAACAACGCCCTCAACGCCATCAACGCCCAGGCCCCGGATATTCCCGCTATCAAAATAGGCAAAGCGGTGCGGGCTGACGATTTGCTGGTGAAAAATTACGAGACTTTCCACGAATCGCCCCTGGCCGAACTGAGCGGCGGCTACGTGGTGGGGGCAACGCCGTTTGCCGCGCAAACCAAACGGCTGGGCGGGGTGGAGTTTGACACGGTGATTTTTGACGAAGCCAGCCAGATCACCCTGCCGCTGGCGGTGATGGGGATGCTGGCCGGGCAAAAGTACATTTTCTTTGGCGACCAGAAGCAGCTGCCGCCGGTGCTGACCACCCGTTTAACCGGCGGCGCTTTTCGGGATTCGGTCTTTGGCTGCCTGGCGGGGCGGGGCTTTGACGATATGCTGACAGAGACGTACCGGCTGAACGACGCGCTGACGGCCTGGCCCAGCCGCCAATTTTACGAGGGTATGTTGGTTCCGGCTCCAGTCGCGGCCAGGCGCCGCATCGCCTGGCCCGCACCGCCCGCCCGCCTGAGCAACGTCCTCGATCCGGCCGAACCGAAGCTGTTCTGGGATTTGGCCCATCATAACAACACGGTTTACAGTTACAAGGAGGCGTATGCGGTGGTGGATTTGATTACGGCCGTCCTGGAAACCGGCTTCCCGGCGGAAGAAATCGGGGTGGTAGCGCCCTATCGCGCCCAGGGGCGGTTGATTCGCAATCTGCTGCGGAAGTACGTGCCGGAAACGGCCGCGCGCCGCCGCATCGTTACCGACACCGTGGAACGGATGCAGGGGCAGGAACGCGACCTCATTATCCTTTCCCTGACCACTTCCAACCCCGGTTTTGCCGCCGCCATTGCCGACTTTTTCTTCCAGCCGGAGCGGCTCAACGTGGCCGTCACCCGACCGCGCCGTAAATTGATCATTGTGGGCAGCCGCCACGTCCTCAACACCCAATCCGCCGACCCGGCGCTGCAAGCGACGATTGATTTGCTGGCCGATTTGCTGAACGACTGCGCCTACGCGGCCGACCGGCATGACAACGCCGCCCAATTTTGGGAAAGTGACTGGTAACATCATGGCCCGCCTTATCCCTGCCGCACCCCTTCAAGGTTCGCCGCCGGAAGTGATCCGCCTTTTTCACCTGCTCAAGCGGCTGCCGGACGACGTCACTGTTTCCCAACGGCTGCCGGCGCTGCACGGCACCGGCCCTGATTTCTGGCTGACGCGGGCGGATCGGGCGCTGTTTCTGGCAGTCTCCCCGGCCACGCCGCAGGAGGCGCAGCGCGCGGGGCAGTTGGACTTGTTCGGCGGCGAAACGCGCCCCATCGGGGAGGCGGAAGCGGCGCGCCTGGC
>JAJRVV010000128.1 GCA_024277135.1 Chloroflexota bacterium
ATGCAGCAACAGCATCGGGTTAAATTTCAAGCCGGGCACATCGGTGATTTGCCACATCACGGCAAAAGGAAACGTCACCGCCCAGGTAGGCAGAGCGTGAAACCCGGCGCCATTCAACTCATACACAAACTGCAAATCATCGGCGTCCAGCGGGTCCCGCCCCGCCCCCACGCCCAGCGCATACAAACACAAATCCTTCTCATCATATGCTACTGTTTTCGGCGCAAATTCATACCCCAACGCTTTTTCCAAGTCAACGTGTCCGTCCATTTTTAATCACCAATTGTTAATTACTTCAGTTTCGGATTATTGGCGTGCCGTTCTTTGTCCCGGCCCGTTTTCTTGGCCATGTTTTGGTGGAATGCGGCCGTCAAATCCACGCCAGTCTGGTTTGCCAGACAGATGAGGACGAACAACACGTCAGCCATTTCATCAGCCAGGTCAATGGCTTCGTCGCTCTTTTTGAAGCTCTGGTCGCCGTACTGCCGGGCCATGATCCGGGCCACTTCGCCCACCTCTTCCATGAGCACGGCCGTATTCGTCAACTCCGAATAATAACGCACCCCCACCGTCCGAATCCATTCATCTACCGTTTTCTGGCACTGCCGCAGCGTTAACTCACTCATCATCAAAACCCCATGCTCCGCCCGATAATTTCCTTCATAATCTCCGTCGTGCCGCCATAAATCTGCTGCACACGGCCGTCCAGGAACGACTTGGCAATAGGGTGCTCCATCATGTAGCCATAGCCGCCGTGCAGTTGCAAGCATTGGTCCGCCACCCGCTTTTGCAATTCCGTCGTCCACCATTTGGCCATGGCCGCTTCTTCGGCCGTCAGCGTCCCGGCGTTCAATTCGCGGATGCAGCGATCCACAAAAACGCGGGCGATGGTCGTTTCCGTCTGCATCTCTGCCAGTTTGAAGCGGTTGTGTTGGAATTTGCCAATCGGCTGCCCAAACGCCTCCCGCTCCTGGCAGTAGCGCGCCGTCATCTCCAGCGCCGCCTCGCAAGCGGACGCGGCGATGACGGCGATGGAAAGCCGCTCCTGGGGCAGTTCCGACATGAGATAGTAGAACCCTCTGCCTTCCTCGCCCAACAGATTGTCTAGCGGCGCTTTGACGTTGTCGAAGAAAAGTTCGGCCGTGTCCTGCGCTTTCAGGCCAATTTTCTCCAGATTGCGCCCCCGTTCAAAGCCAGCCATCCCCCGCTCTGCCACCAGCAGGCTGATGCCCCTGTGCCCGGCATCCGGGTCGGTGCGGGCCACCACGATGACCAAATCGCTGTTGATGCCGTTGGTGATGAAGGTTTTCTGGCCGTTGAGCAGGTAATGGTCGCCCTGGCGGATAGCCGTCGTGCGAATGCCGGCCAAATCACTCCCCGCCCCTGGCTCCGTCATGGCGATGGCCGTGATCGCTTCGCCGGAACACATCTTGGGCAGCCAACGCCGTTTTTGTTCTTCGGTGGCGTAGTCAAGGAAATAAGGGACGATGACATCATTCGCCAGCCCAAAACCAACGCCGCTGGCGCCGGCGCGGGTCAACTCTTCGGTGACGATGGCATTGTAGCGGAAATCCTTGACGCCGCCGCCGCCGTAAGCCTCCGGCACGTCCATGCACAAAAAACCCAGCCCGCCTGCCTTAAGCCACAGGTCGCGGGGGACAATGCCATCCTTTTCCCACTCCTCATGAAAAGGCGTCACCTCATTCTCCACAAAACGGCGAAATGCGTCGCGGAACATGAGGTGATCTTCGGTAAACAATTCACGTTTTATGATTCTTCTCCCACCAGTAGTATCCTTACCTCGCCTCTGGGAACTGCTAGATAGCCTAGAATGACGGCCGTGTCCCATTATAACGTAGATGTTGTTCTTGCAGTAGCAAAAAGTGTCAATAAGTTTGGGAGCGACGGCCCCGATTGTCACAAAAGTTTTACCGCACCCGCCGCTGCCGATACCCCTTCGAGAGCGATTGTTTACCCTGTGGTCATTCAATTACTCACGGCCGTGTCGGTTACGGATACGGCCGTCACGCCATCTCGGAGGTTTCTTCATGGCTACTATTCCGTTTACTCCCCGCCGCCGCTTCATCGCCCACTTGATCCTGTTTATCAGCCTGGCGTTCATCCCCCTCATCCAGCCGCCAGCGCGGACGGCCGTCCGCGCCGCCGCGCCGCCCGTCTGGATTGATTACGACATCCACCAAAGCGACGTCATCCAGGTGAAATTGTTTGATGATTTACCCCTGCGAGCGCGGAACGGCCGTCTGACCCTCACCGATCCCCGTTACCTTGACCGCGCCCCCCTGTCCATCGCCCTCAACGATCTGCCCGACGGCCGTTGGCTGCCCCTCTTCGCCCAATCCGACGCCCAACTGAACCGGTGGCGGCAACAGGGCGTGAGCCGCGCCGGCCAGCCCTTGCCCGACCTGGCTCTCTACTTCCGCGTGCAACTGCCTGACGGCGTCCTGGCCGGCGAAGCGCTGGCCCAATTCCGCGCCTCCGCCCTGGTCGAAGGCGCGTACCCCGTCAGCAAACCGGTCGCCCCGCCGCTCCCGCCCGATTACGAAACCCGCAACAATGGCAACTTCGACGCCGCCCTCAACCTGAACATCTACCAGCGCTACCTGGACGCCGCCCCGGACGGCATGGATGTGCGCTACGCCTGGGAAGGAAGCGGCGGCCGCGGCAGCGGCATTGACATTTGCGACGTGGAATATGGCTGGACGCCCCACAGCGACCTGCCCAACATCATCAACATCTTCCCCCCCACCACCATCTACAACAAAGCGTTTTATGATCACGGCACGGCCGTCCTCGGTATGCTTGGCGCCAAAGACAACGGCTGGGGCACCACCGGCATGATCCCAGACGCTGCGTTCTACTTCTCCCCCGTCCATCCCGCCGGTGGCAGCTTCAACGTCGCCAGCGCCATCCTCACCTGCCTTTCCAAAGTCGGCGCCGGCGACGTCCTTCTCATCGAACAACAGGAAAGCGGACAGAGCGGCAACTTTGTCCCTTCTGAATGGGATTCCGGGGTATACGCGGCGATTCAAACAGCCGTCGCCAACGGCGTCATCGTCGTCGAAGCCGCCGGCAACGGCAGTGAAGACCTGGATGACGCCTTCTACCAGACGGCCAAACCGGGGCACGCTCCCTTCACCGCCGCCAACGATTCCGGCGCCATCATCGTCGGCTCCGCCAAATCCCCCTGGACGGCCGATCCCCGCACCCGCAACGACTCCTCCACCTACGGCGACACCGTAGATTTGCAAGGCTGGGGCATGCACCTCATCGCCCCCGGCTACGGCAGCTACTACAACGACGACGGCGACTCGCTCAACTACACCCTGTTCAGCGGCACCTCCGGCGCATCCCCCATGATCACCGCCGCCGCCGCCATCATCCAGGCCAACACCATCGCCAAAGACGGCTCGCCCGCCTCCCCCGCTTCCGTCAAACAACGGCTACAAACCAACAGCGTCCCCCAGGAAAGCGTCAACGGCGAAAACATCGGCCCCATGCCCGACTTGCGCGCCGCCATCAATGATGTCTGGGGACTGCCCAACCCGGTGGCGCCCGTCATCACCCCCGCCAGCGGCGCGTACAACATGCCCATTCAGGTAGCCATAGATTACGGCGACGCTTCCCAAAACTCCAGCAACACCAACCTGCGCTACACCCTCGACGGCAGCGAACCGACGGTTGACTCTTTCATCTTCGTCCCCGAATTTGGCGATGTGCTGTACTTAAATTATGGGGTGACAGTGCGCGCCCGCGCCTTCAGCAGCAGCGCTGCCGCCGGGCGATTCCTGGCCAGCGATACCGCCACCGCCATCTACACTTCCACTACGCCCAAAGTCGCCACGCCCCAAATTTCCCCCACCGGCGGCACGTTCAGCCAGGGGACGCAAATCATCATCAGCGCCAGCACGTCAGGGGCCGCCATCAAGTATCGCACCGACTGCCGTGCCCCTTCCTTCTTCTACCCTGGAACCACTTACAACGGCCCCATCACCTTATCCCCAGGAACTTATGAAATCGCCGCCCGCGCCTACAAAGACGGCTACTACAAAAGCGACCCGGCTTACTCTAACGAGATCACCATCACCCCTATCACCCTGCCCGCCCCCGCCATCTACCCCAACGGGGGCGATTTTGCCGGCAGCGTCACCGTGTACATCGGTTCCACCGTCCTGGGGGCTAAAATCCATTACACCACCGACGGTTCCACGCCCACCGAATCCTCGCCGCAGTTCACCGAACCACTTGACTTCACCAACGACGCCATCGTCACCGCCCGTGTGTTCCTGGACGGATACACCCCCAGCAACAACGCCGCCGCCACCTTCAACGTCACCGCCCAGGTGGCCGACCCCATCTTTTCGCCGGTCAGCGGCAGCGTGGGCAACAGCAGCCTGCAAGTGACGCTGAGCAGCAGCACCCCCGGCGCCACCATCCGCTACACCACCAACGGCGCTGTGCCCACCAGCTACTCCACCACTTACACCGGGCCATTCAACCTGGACATCGGCGACCATACCATCAAAGCCCGCGCCTTTTTGAACGGAGCCACGCCCAGCAACGTTGTCACCGCCAATTACACCGTCTATGACCCGGCAGCGGCCGTCGCCACCCCCACCATTGACCCGGCCAACGGCAATTTCAACGGCCCCATCACCGTTACGCTGGCTTCGGACACAGAAGGCGTGTTCCTCTTCTACACGCTGGACGGAACTGATCCGCAAACCTCGCCAAGCGTGAAGCCGTACAACGGCCCCTTTCAGTTGACAGGGGACGCCACCTACTTTGTGCGGGCGCGGGCCTTTAAGTCGGGTCTTGGCAACAGCAACATGGGCGCGGCGACGCTGGTGGTGGTGAACCCCACGCTGGGGCCGGTGGCCGACCCCGCCATCTCCCCGCCCGGCGGCCAATACACCAACACGATATCGGTGCAGGCGCAGGCCCCCGATTTCTCCTCGCCGTTCAACATCCGCCGGTTGTATGTGACGACGGACGGAGTTGACCCGGTGGCGGACTTCAGCACGGCCGGCAACGGTTCCGGCGGCAGCTACCAATTCAGCGTCTCCTCGCCGCAAACGGTGAAGGCGTTGTCAGCGCAAACGGGCTGGTTCGACAGCAATATCACGTCGGCGGAATACACCTTCGTCTGCGACACGCCGGCCATCACCGCCGGGGGCACATTCACCGACTCGGTAAACGTCGGCATCGCCACCGGAACCAGCAGCGCCAGCATCTATTACACCACCGACGGCTCAGAGCCGACGACGGCAGACATGCAGTACAGCGGCCCCTTTACGCTGACACAAAGCAGTGTGGTGCAGGCGATCTGTGTCCGCAACAACTTTGAGCAGAGCGAAACGGCCGTCTCCGTCTTCGTCGTCAACCAAACCCCGGTCGCTCCCAGCATCACCACCCAGCCCCAAAACCAGACGGCCGACGCTTGCAGCAGCGTCACCTTCACCGTCGCCGCCGCCGGTTCCGACCCGCTCAGCTACGAATGGCGCAAAAACGGCAGCATCATCGCCAACGCCGATGAACCGGAACTGACGCTGGCGGCCGTCGTCCCTGCCGACGCCGGCAACTACACGGTGTCCATCTTCAACAGCGCCGGGGGAGTGACCAGCGGTACGGCCGTCCTCACCGTCACCGGCAGCACAACCAACTGCGGCCTCACCAACCAGATTTACCTGCCCGTCATCCTGCGCTAAAGCCGCCTCAAACCTCCCGGAGGTTCAGAACCTCCGGGAGGTTAGCCTACCCCCGCCCCCAAAACCCTGATAAAATCCAGGCGAACAAACAACAAACAACAATCAACAGCTAACAACTAACAGCTAACAGCTAACAGCTAACAGCCAACGACTGACAGCTTCACTTAACAACCCCACAGTTTCACCAACCAATCAGGAGAAAATTATGTCCCAGGAGTTCATTTTTCATGGGTCGCTCGAAGAACGCGACCCCGACTTAGCCCGTCTCCTGGCGCGGGAAGACCAACGCCAGGACGAAACCATCATCCTCATCGCCTCTGAGAGCATGTCGCCAACGGCCGTGCGCCAAGCCATGAGCAGCAAATTCGCCAACGTCTACGCCGAAGGCTACCCCCGCAACGAGAGCCGCCGCCAGACCGAGGCCGACATCCTCGACATCGAATGGGAGCTGGCCCGCTACCGGCGCCACAGCGACCCCCGCTACTACAAAGGGGTCGAATACGCCGACATCCTGGAAGCGCTCACCCGCCGCCGCGCCGCCGAACTGTTCGCCGCCAACGGTGTCAGCGCCGACGACCTCTACGTCAATGTGCAGCCCCTCAGCGGCGCGCCCGCCAACAGCGCCGTCTACACCGCCCTGTTGCAGCCGGGCGGCACCATCATGGGCCTCAACCTGAACGACGGCGGCCATCTGTCGCACGGAACCCGCATCAACCGCTCCGGCAAACATTACGTCGGCGTCCCCTACTTTGTGGACGAAGCCACCGAGATGCTGGACTACGACGCCATCGAACAGCAGGCGCTGGAAGTGAAGCCACAAATCATCGTAGCCGGTTTTTCCGCCTACCCGTTGGTGGTGGATTGGCAGCGGTTCCGCCAAATCGCCGACAAAGTGGGCGCGTACCTGATGGCCGACATCGCCCACATCTCCGGGCTGGTCGCCTCCGGCGTTCATCCCAGCCCCATCGGCGTCGCCGACGTGGTGACGACGACGACACACAAGAGCCTGTGCGGGCCGCGCGGAGCCATGATCATGACCCATCGTAAAGATTTATACCGCAAAATTGACCGCGCCGTCTTCCCCGGCGAACAGGGCGGGCCGCACCTGAACACGATGGCGGCGCTGGCGGTGGCGCTGAAGCTGGCGAACAGCGACCAGTTCCGCGCCTTGCAACAACGCATCGTGGATAACGCCCAACGGCTGGCGGCAAAATTGATCGAACACGGCCTGCGTATCGTCGGCAACGGCACGGAAAATCATCTACTGCTGGTGGATACCAAGAGCGTCAGCGCCAACGGCATCCCCCTTTCCGGCGACATGGCGGCGCGGATTTTGGACGTGGCCGGGATCGTGCTGAATCGGAACACCATCCCCGGCGACAAGGGGGCGCTCAATCCCACCGGCCTGCGCCTGGGCACGGTCTGGATCAGCCAGTTGGGTTTTGGCGAAGCGGAGATTGATTTGCTGGCGGAAGCGATTGCCGCCGTCCTCAAAGGGTGTACGCCCTTTACCTACATGAAGATGGGCGGCAAGAAACTGCGGCGGGCCAAGGTGGATTATGCTGCCTTGCAGCGGGGGCGGGCGATTGTGCGCCAACTGCGCCAGGTTTCCGATCCAGTTCCAGCCGGGGAGACGGTGGCGGTGCGCGGGGACGCGGCCGTCCGCTTTCTCAATCACGCCCTCACCAGCGACGCAACCGGGTTGGCCGTCGGCGACAGCCAGCCATCCCACCTGTTCGGCGGCGGGCTGGACGCGGATTTGACGTTGAAACGGGTGAGCGAAAACGAATTTTATCTGCGCTTTGCCGATGGGGAGACGGCGGGGCAGGCGGCCGAGTGGCTGGCGGCGTTGTCGGACGGCTACGTGCTGTTTGGCGACGTTGACAATGCGGGAGCATTGTTCGGCAAGTTGGCCGGGCCGGTCGCCGTCACCGTGACGCAGTCTGATTTGCCGGCGCCGGATGCGACTGAGGCCGCTTTTGCCGATAGCAAGCCGTATTTTGTGGGCATAGGCCATCGTTCCGGCGGCGACCCCTTGCCTGAATTTACCTGGCAAGAACCGGAAGACGCGCCGTTGAAGCAGACGACGCTGCACGAAACGCACGTGAAGCTGGGCGGGCGCATGGTTCCCTTCGGCGGCTACGATATGCCGGTCTGGTATTCGTCGGTGCTGGAGGAGCATACGGCCGCGCGCCAGACGGCCGGGCTGTTCGACGCCACCCACATGGGCGTGTTCGAGGTCAGCGGCCCGCACGCCGTCGAATTTTTGGACACGGTGACGGTGAACGACGTGGCCGGACTGCCCATCGGCCGCTCCCATTACACCCAATTCCTGCTGCCCGACGGCTCAGTGGTGGACGACCTGCTCATTTACCGCCGGGGGGCAGACCGGTACTTACTGGTGGTCAACGCCTCCAACAACGACAAAGATTGGGCGTGGCTCAATGCAGTGAATGAAGGGCGGGTGATGATTGATAAGGCACGGCCGTTTGCCCGCATCCAACACCCCGTCACCCTGCGCGACCTACGCGACCGGCAGTGGGGCGACGAGTGCCGGGTGGACATCCCCTTGCAAGGCCCCGCCTCCCGCGACATCCTGCTGGCGCTGTGCGACGACGATGACCTGGCGCGGCGCATCAAAGCCTTGCCCTGGGCCGGGCTGACGGAAGGCACTCTGGCCGGGTTTAACGTCATCATCTCCCGCACCGGCTACACTGGCGAGCGGGTGGCGTATGAACTGTTCGTCCACCCGGACAAAGCGCCGGAATTTTGGATGAAGCTACTGGCGGCAGGCGAACCGTTCGGCATTAAACCGTGCGGCCTGGCGGCCCGCGACAGTACGCGCACGGAAGCGGGTCTGCCCTTGTACGGCCACGAGATGGGAGGCCACCTGAACCTGAACCCGGCCGACGCCGGTTTTGGCGCGTATGCTAAGCTGTGGAAGCCGTTTTTCATCGGCCGCGCCGCCTTCATCGCCCACGAGCGGGAGCGGACACAGGCGGTGACCCGCTTCCGCATGAACAACAAGGGAGTGCGCCGCCCGGAACATGGCGATCCGGCGCTGGATTGGCGGGGCAAGGTGATCGGGTTGGTGACCAGTTGCGCCGTGGACAGCGAAGGGTATCTGCTGGGGCAGGCGCTGCTGCCAGTGAAGATGACGAAGCCGGGAACGGCCGTCTACATCTACCAGCTCGGCGGCGGCCAACGGCCGATTCGCGTGCCCAAAGCAATTAAACTAGGCGCCCGCCTGCCCATGCCGGATGAAGCGACGGTGTTGACGCGGTTTCCGTCGCGTAAGAGAAAATAAGCTAGAGGATGGAGCGAGAGCAAGAGGATAAAACATCCCTCTAGCTCTATCCTCTTGCTCTACCTTCGCTGGTTTGACATGAAGCCCATGAACGGGTAGGATTGCGGGTCGAGGCGTACCCCGGTATGCCTCTTATTTTACATCAAGGAGTGCATCATGCGTCGTGAAGTCCTCACCTGGTCCGACGTTGACAAACTGATTGATTACCTGGCGCCACAGATTCACGGCCGTTTCGATTCCATGCTCATCATCACCCGGGGCGGCATCATTCCCGGCGGGATGTTGGCAGAGGCGTTGAATATCACCTATATTTTGACGGCTTCGGTGCGGTTTCCGGCTGATTTCCCCGGTTTACAAACGCCGGAACAAGCGAAATATGCCATCCCGGAGTTCATTCAATTCCCGGACGATGATTTGTTAGCTGATCGCCGCATTCTGGTGGTGGACGATGTGTGGACAAAAGGACGCAATATCGTCACCGTCGCCAATCGAGTGGACGCGGCCGGGGGTAATCCCGAAACGTGCGTCTTGCATTACAAACCAGGCTCATCCCTTTATCCTGGTTACACGCCCACCTATTATGCGGCCGTAACGGACGCTTACATTATTTACCCCTGGGAGCTGGATCGGGGACCGGAAATGTTAGGGGTGTGGAATTAAGAAAATGAACAATGAGTAATGAGAAATGAACGAATTTGTTCATTCCTCATTGTTCATTGATAATTGTTACTGATGTGTTTATGAGACCGGCGGCGACTGGGTCCCTGGCGGCGGAAGCCGCCGAACCGCGTCAGGTCCGGAAGGAAGCAGCGCTAAGGCGTCTCTTCCGGGCGCCCAGGATCACCTGGTTGCCGTCGGCCTCATGGGCGCATCATAACAAACTGAGGGACTGGAGACTGAAAAACGTCTCCGGTCTCTTTTTATGAACATGAAACGGGCGTTGAGTAACGGGTTATTGATAGCCGGATTTTTGAGCTTGGCGGTGGCGGGGTGGATGACGGCCGCGCTGAATGCGCCAACCTCGGCCGCGCCAACATCTGTTTCTCTCACGTCCACAAAAACCAACCCCACCCGCACGGCCATGCCTCCCATCATCACCACCCGCGACAACCGCATCGCCCTCACCATTCAAGACGGCCGTGCCTCCCAAACCATCGCCACCTCGGCGACGACAGTGGCGGACGCCCTGACCGAAGCTGGGATCGCGCTTATGGCCGCCGATGGCGTCTGGCCGGAACGGGACGCGCCGCTGGAACCAGGTACGGTAATTCAGATCGCCCGCTCATTTCCGGTGACGATTTTGGCGGACGGCCGTACGATCCAAACCCGCACTTATCAGACCAATTCGCGCGATATTTTGCTGGCAGCGGGCGTCAACCTGGTCGGCTATGATTACGCCAAACCCGGCCCCAACGAATTCGTCCAACCCGGAGACGCCATTCAAGTCGTCCGCGTCACCGAGGATCTTCGTATTGAAGACGAGCCGATCCCGTTCCAAACCATCTGGCAGGCCAACAGCGAATTGGAACTGGATCAGCAAGCCGTCATCAGCGGCGGCATGTCTGGAATTCAACGGAAACGATACCGGCTGCGCTATGAAAACGGCATCCTGGTCAGCGAGACGTTGGAAAATGAGTGGACGGCGCGCGAGCCGGTGAATCAAGTGGTGGGGTACGGCACCCGCATTGTCCCCCGCGTGTTGGAAACGCCGGATGGCCCTGTCGAGTATTGGCGGGTGGTGCAAATGCGGGTGACCTCCTACACGGCCGCCAGTTCCGGCAAGGAGCCGGACGACCCCTGGTACGGCATCACCGCCAGCGGCGTCCCGGTGGCGAAAGGGATCGTGGCCGTGGATCGGGCGATTGTGCCCTTCAAATCATACGTGTATGTGCCTGGCTATGGGCCGGGTTATGTGGCGGATACCGGCGGCGGCATTCGCGGCCGTTGGATTGACCTGGGCTATGATGAGGAGAACTTCGAGTGGTGGAAAGGGTACGTGGATGTGTATTACCTGACGCCCGCGCCGCCGCCGGAGGATATTAACTATCTGTTGCCATCGGTACTCCCGTAAAGCAAGAGGGTAGAGCGAGAGCTAGAGGGCGACTCTTCCTCTCGCTCTCGCTCTGGCTCCTTCTTATGCACCCTAAACACCTTCTCCAACAATTCGGCCTGGAACCGAAGAAAAGCCTGGGGCAGAACTTTCTCTTTGACGAGGCGGTTTTGGGCCGGATTGTGGCGGCGGGCGGGGTGACGGCCGTTGACCGCGTGTTAGAAATTGGGCCGGGATTAGGGTCGCTCACCCGGCTGCTGGCACAGACGGCCGCTGCGGTGACGGCCGTGGAACTGGATGAGCGGCTGCTCCCCATTTTGCGCCGTGAACTGCAAGAATTTGAGAATGTGCGCCTGGTTCATGGCGATATTCTGGCGCAAAACCCGGCGGATTGGTTTTTCCGGCCGTACAAAGTGATGGCTAACGTCCCCTATTACATCACCGGCGCCATTTTACGCCACCTGTTGTCCGCAGCCGTCAAGCCATCGCGCATGGTGTTGACCGTGCAAAAAGAAGTGGCAGAACGGTTGACGGCCGTGCCCCCCCACATGAGCTTGTTGGCGGTCAGCGTGCAGTTTTATGGTCAGGCGCAAATCGTGGACACGATCAAAGCGGGCGCGTTCTGGCCCCGGCCGGCGGTGGATTCGGCCGTCATCCGCATTGATTTGGAAGGGACGCAGATGAACACAGATGACGCGGATTTTGAGAGGGCGTTTTTCCGCCTTGTTCGCGCCGGGTTCAGCCAGAAGCGAAAACAGTTGCAGAAAAATCTACGCCAATTGGGATTGGATAAGCGGAGAATCGGCGAAATTTTGGAGAAGGTGGGGGTGGACGGCCGTCGTCGGGCGGAAACGTTGACGTTGGCTGAGTGGCGGCAACTAAACGATGCCATCCACCAAGGCCATTTGTGAATTCTAACTACCAACAAAAAACGGCCGTAACCAAAACGGCCGTCTCTTCATCCTGCCGCCTTCTCCTCAGCTCCATTTCACCACAATATCCATGATGATGTCCGCCGCCATATCCCCCTGATCGGCGGCATTAGACAGATGCCGCAACACCTCCCGGATTTTGAGCATTTCCATCACATGATGCACATCTTCCGGGCCGTTAAACAGATCGGCCAGCGTCCGCCGGTACGCATCCTCCACCTGATTTTCGATCCCTTTCACCCGGCGGGCATGTTCCAGGGCAACGCCGGGATGGTCTCCCAACCGTTGCAGGGCCAGATGCAATTCGTCGGCCATCTCCTGAAGCAGGCAGCTCATGTCGTAAATAGCTTCAGTCGGCGCCACTTCAAAAATCTCCAATTCCTCTACGGTCGTGTAAACATAATCCACAAAATTATCGAGGTCGCGGGACAAAGCGAAGATGTCCTCCCGGTCAATGGGGGTGACAAAAGTATCCAGTAATTCATGCACCAGGATGCGGCGGACTTCATCGGCCTCTTTTTCTACCTGACGCGCCTGGGTTGTCTTCTTTTCCGACTGTTTTTTCAGATAAGCTTGCAGCGCCTCTACGGCCAGCCCACAATACGCCCCCTGTTCTACCAAAAGCTGTATAAAATTGCTTTGCCGGGGTTTCAAAAATCGTTTTAGCCATTCCATCTGCATCAGTCACCTTCCTTAGCCCAGCAGTTCTCTCAGGGGGAAATACAACAGGGCAGCCATGACGGCCGTGATCGGAATCGTCAACACCCAGGCCACCAGCATCTCCTGCCCCACCTGCCAACGCACCTTAGACACCCGCTCCGCCGAGCCAACTCCCATGATGGCGGAACTCATCACTTGCGTGGTGCTAACCGGGCCGCCAAACATCGCCGCCCCCAAAATGATAGCGCCGCCAGTGATTTGGGAGACAAAGCCATGCACCGGCCTGATCTTGTAGATGCGCCCCCCCAACGTTTTGATGAGCCGCCAACCGCCAGTGGCCGTCCCCAGGGCAATCGCCCCGGCGCTCAACGCCACCACCCACAGCGGCACTTCAAAGCTGTCAATCGCCCCGTCCACCAACAGCCCCAGCGTAATGATGCCCATCGTTTTTTGGGCATCGTTGGCGCCGTGGCTAAGCGCCAGTCCGATGGCCGTCAGCAGTTGGGCGCGTTTGAAAAATTGGTTAATGCGGGGAGAAGCGCCTCGGGCCAAATACAAGGTCAAGTTCATCAACATATAGCCGATAAAAATGCCCAACACCGGCGATAAAAACAGGGCGATGGACACCTTGATCAAACCGGCGCTCTGGAGAGCGTTCATCCCCGACCCGACGCCTACTGCGCCCACAATGCCGCCGACCAATGCGTGAGACGAGCTGGAGGGAATGCCCAACAGCCAGGTGATCACATTCCAAATAATGGCCGCCAGCATCGCCGCCACTATCACAGACATAGTAATGTTGGTGGGTTTAGTCAACCCTTTGCCGATGGTTTCGGCCACAGCCACGCCAAATAAAAATGGCCCGGCAAACTCGGCCAGAGCCACCAGCCACAACACTCGGCGCGGGGCAATCGCGCGGGAAGCGATGGGGGTAGCCACGATATTGGCGCTGTCATGAAAACCGTTGAGGAAATCAAAAACCAGGGCGCTGATCAGTAAAAAGTAAAATGCCGGACTCATAGAAACTTAATCACCCAATCGTTAACTCATTAAGAGCCGTGAAGTATAAAGAGAGCGCCTGTTTTTGGCAAACGGACTCCAACGTCCAATCTTTTGTTTTTTCTGGTAAATATCTGGTAAATAAGCCTTGTTTTAGACGGGAAATCGGATGTCTTGTGTTATGATTAGGGCTGTTTAGTATTGGAATCAATAAAGCATGACAGTAGAAATCAGACCTTTAGGCGTGGCTTGCAATATCCGTTGCCACTATTGCTACCAAAACCCTCAGCGAGACGCCGGAAATATCGCCAGCGGTTACGATCTGGCGTTAATCAAAACGGCCGTTTCCCAAGAAAACGCACCCTTTACCCTCTTTGGCGGCGAAGCGCTGCTGGCGCCGATTGACGATCTGGAAGCGCTTTGGGCGTGGGGGTTTCAGAAATACGGCCGTAATGGCATCCAAACCAATGGCGTCCTCATCAATGATGAACACATCCGCTTGTTCAAGCAGCACAACGTCCATGTGGGGCTTTCCATAGACGGGCCGGGAGAATTAAATGATGCCCGTTGGGCCGGCAGTTTAGAACGCACCCGCGCCGCCACCGCCAAAACAGAAGCCGCCATTGAACGCCTCTGCCACGCCGGATTACCGCCCAGCTTAATCATCACCTTGCATCGCGGCAATGCCGTTGTAGATAAATTACCTGTCTTAAACGATTGGCTGCATCAATTGGATAAACTGGGCGTCTCCTCAGCTCGCATTCATATTCTTGAAATTGAAAACGATGCAGTACGCCGGGATTATGGACTACTGCCAGATGAAAACATCTATGCCTTTCAAAATTTCATATCTTTGGAAGCAGAGCTTAACGGTTTAACGTTTGATATATTCACCGATATGCGCCGTTTGCTTTTGGGGGAGGATGAGCGCGTCACTTGTGTCTGGAATGCGTGCGACCCGTATACGACGCGCGCTGTACGCGGCATAGAAGGAGACGGGCAGCGCAGCAATTGCGGCCGCACCAACAAAGAGGGTATCAATTTTGCCAAAGCAGACCGGGAAGGATTTGAGCGGTATCTGGCGTTATACGCCACGCCGCAGCAGTATCATGGCTGCGCCGGCTGCCGCTTCTTTTTGATGTGTAAAGGGCAATGTCCAGGCACGGCCGTTCATCATGATTGGCGTAATCGCAGCGAGCATTGCCCCGTTTGGTTCGCTCTGTTTGCACAACTGGAAGATACCTTGTTAAGCGCAGGACATGCGCCTATTTCACAACATCCGCAGCGGCGGCAGCTAGAAGCGATATTCATCGCAGCCTGGCAAGCCAATCGTTACATTAATATTAAGGAAGCGCTGGCACAATTACAATCAGGACAAAATGGGAAAAGCCGCGATACACATGGCGGCTACAAACATGGCGACCATACCAATCATGGCGATCACACCGATTCGACAGACGCTGCAACCCATCAAAGAGACGGCCGTCAGGGTGACGGCCGTCAAGACAACGGCTAAAGCGATGGAAACTTTAGATTTTGTCTTGCCCGATTTTACGCGGCGCAGTTGGGTGGGTAAGGCGGCGCAGGACATATGGGAACTGAGATTTCAACGGATAACACGGGCGTGGCAGGAGATGGAGTGGCTGGCAGTTGCCGCCGGTCTACGCGCGTGCGCCATCGTCATTGTGATGCCCAATACTTTTGTGCAGCAGGCGGGTGATTGGGCCAGGCATGGATTGAGCGGGATACCGATAGAAATTCAAGGGGTATCATCATCTTCCTACAGCAGCTCCGCCGTTCCCTCCGAATTGGGAAAACCATTTCTATACCGCGTGGTGGTGGGGACGCCGCAATCAGTTACGGCTTTCAAAAACGCCTGGGACAATGACAACCATGAAAAGATCGGCCGTTTGCTGGGGTATCCCTCATGCTGCCATCAATTCTTCTTCGATGTGTGGGTGGAACGCGGCTTGATAGACACGACCTGGCCCATGGCCATCGCCACTGCGCCGGCTGCTGATGGCGAACACAGCGTCGAAGTCAATGGCCCGCCCGAAGCCAACATTTTATGGCGCTGGATGGGTTTACGGGCTGTGCCTCATTTGCCATGCAGTTTTACCTGCCAACCGACCGTTGTGTTAGGCCAACAATTCATCCAAATAGGGCGTCAGGCGGGATATGAACAAGAGATGGATTGGCTGCTGGAAATTTTGTCGTGGCCGGTACAATGGTCGGCTTTGCACGGCATTGCCGAGATCAAAACGCCACTAGTCAAAGTATCTACGCGCACGGACGCCACCGCTCATGAATATGTTGTGCGGCGGCCCGGCTCAAGTTACCCGGATGAAGGCGCCACTGGGCTTGGTTTTCCTTACCAAACGGCCGCCAAATTGCGCCGCCCTCAGCGCCAAACAACCCGATCCGCGCATCCGGATTGGTATGCGGCAGATAATGGATTTGTCTCGGTCACGGCGATGACGAAAGCGCACGAGCCAATTGTGGCGGCGGTCACGGCCGTATTGTCCCCCCATGGCGGCTCTGTTCTTGATTTAGGCTGTGGCAACGGCGCTTTGCTGCAAAAAATCAGGCGGGCCAATCCGGCGGTGGCGCCCTTTGGTCTGGAACTGGATGACGGCCGTATCGCCCACGCCCGCCAATTACATCCCACCTTCGCCGATAATTTTCTAACAGGCAACCTGTTGACCAACAACGCCATTTGGCCGCCGGAACGACAATACACGATGGCGATTTTAATGCCCGGTAGATTGTTAGAAGCGCCTCCGAAGCAGGCCGATCAACTGCGGCAGCGTTTACGGACGCAATGCGATCATATTCTTGTTTATACGTATGATGATTGGCTGGAACGATATGGAAACCTGGCAAAGCTGGCACAGGCGGCCGGTTTCCATACGCTGAGTGATGATGATAACGCCACAGCCAGCTTAGCAAAAATCGAGTAAAGCGCATGTCTACGGAACAAGAACGCCCACAACACGACCCTGAATCCGGACGAGAAAAACGGTTAAAAACGTTTAGCCGTCGTCAGCTGCTGCAGGTGGGCTGGACGGTGCCGGTTGTGATGGCTATTGAATTGGCTCGGCCCAAAACCGTCTTTGCCCAGGGCAGTTCTCACATAGATTACACCGATTACAGCGACCATTCCGATATGCATGTTGACAATCATACAGACGGGGGACAGCATGACGACACAGTTCACATAGACTTCCATTTTGACAGTGGCCATTTCGATTGGACCCATTTTGATTTTTACACCGATCATAATGATCATGGCGATGTAAACCTGACGCCGCCTGGTTTTGGGAACAAGTTTGAAAAACATGATGATCATGATGACCATGATGACCATCAAGACATTCACGACGACAGAGCGCATGGCGATCACGACGATCATCAAGATGCGCATGGCGATGATCCACACAGCGACCACGGCGATCACGGCGACGCGCATGAGGATGCTTTTTCTAACCGTCGCCGCGATGCCGAGGATAGTCGTGGCGTCGTCTCTCATGATGACCATCTTGACCACCTTGACAGCTCATGATGGATATAACCAGAACACGGCCGTATCCAACAACCGGTGTGACAGCGCATGAAGTGATGGACGAAATGGTGCTCTACCTGCCGGAGCGGGAGAAAATGTTGTCATTAAACAGCTCGGCGCGGGCGATTTGGGAGTTGTGCAACGGCGCATACACCGTCGCCCAAATCAGCCGGATATTGGCTGACGATCTGGAAGCGGCCAATGCGCCGGCCCCTTTGGATTTGATGGCTGATGTAAAAACGGCCGTCTCCCAATTTCATACGCTTGGTTTTGTCACATTACAAGAGGATGAAGCAGATGAAGCGTGACGCCACATTATGCCTGGCATTTAACGGCCATGCCCTCATTCTGCACGCCAATGTCCCGGAACTGTTAACCAGATTGGCCGGCACCTTTGGCCCGATGGTGGCGGCTGAGGCGGCTGCGCCCATTGCCATCCTGGAAATTTACCGGAAAAACGGCCGTTACACCCTCCTCAACGCCAAAAACAGTCACATCACCGCCAACTCCCAGAAACAATTTTTGCGCTATCTGGAACACGAAATCATCCTGCAATTCATTTTAGCCAACCCTGATTTATTATGGCTGCACGCCGGCGCCGTCGCCCAAAACGGACGCGCCATTTTGTTGGCCGGCGATTGGGGGCGTGGGAAAAGCACCCTGACGGCCGCATTGAGTACAAACGGCTACAAATTTTTAACAGACGACATTTGCCCGCTGCGTTTACAATCGGGCGAACTGCTGCCTTTTCCGGTGTTGCCCCGTGTTCGCGCGCGCACCAACCGCATCTTACCTCCTGTTGAGGCGCGTAATCTGGAAAAACAAACCGCTCCATTGCCGCCCGACGCCATTCAAACACAACACGCAACCATACAGATGATCTTATTTCCACAATATCGCCCCCAGGCACAAACGGCTCTGCATCCCGTGTCGCCTGCCTACGCAACGGCCGTGTTACTACAACAAAACCTGAACCTGATGCGGCATGGCAACACAGCCGTTGCCGCGTTGAGCCGCCTGGTAAGCCAAACGGCCGTTTATGAAATGCCCTTCAGCGACGCCGGGGATGCGGTGGCGCTCATCACCAAAAAATGGGGGCGGGCCTCTTCCCCGCCGCCTGCTTCGTCCGACACATATGACCGATTTATACCAATCACAGCCCGTTGAATTACGCCGCTACGCGGCGCTGTTGTGGAAATGGGCATGGCTTATCTTGCTGGGCGCGCTCATTGCCGGCGGCATCGCCTACCTGGTCAGCGCGCGCCAATCGCCCGTGTATCGGGCAACGGCCGTGCTGCTCGTCAGCGGCAACACCAACGAAATCGTAGACGATTATCGCGCCATTCTGGCCGCCGAAAACCTCATCCCAACCTACGCCAAACAACTTACCGGCCGTTCTGTGCAGCGGGCAGTGATGGAAACATTGGGATTGACGCAATGGACATCCAAAGTAAGCACAGAACCCATCGCAGACACACAACTGCTCATCCTGAACGTGGAAGACAGTAACCCGGAATTGGCCCGCGACATCGCCAATCTTATCCCAACAATATTTGTCAGCCAGGATGCGGCCATCCAGCGCCAACGCCTGGCGACGGCTGAAGAGACCATATCAGAACAATTGGCAGCCACACAAACGAGCATTGACGCCGCTGCAACGGCGCTGGACACGCTCAAAACCAGCTCCAATCCAGATGAAGCTGAACTGGAGCGAATTAAAAACGAACTGTATGAATACCAGGCGGCTCATGCCACATTTACCCGTCAGTACCAGGAGATTCAACTGGCGCAAGCACAATTGTTTGATCCGCTGCTTATCAGCGAAGCGGCAGAACTGCCCAGCACGCCGATAGGACCGCGTGTGATGCAGAACACATTGCTGGCAACGGCCGTTGGCGCCATGCTGTCTATCGGCATCATATTCCTCATCGAATACATGGATAACACCATCAAAACGCCAGACGACATCGAACATATCCTGGGGATTAGCGCAATTGGCACGATACCCGCTCAAGACAACGGCGAAAAAGGGGTGGTGTCTCATACACAACCGCGCGCGCCGGCCGCCGAAGCGTACCGGATTTTGCGCACCAACATCCAATTACGCACGCTGGACGCCCCCGCTCGTTCCATACTGGTTACAAGCGGCCGTTCTGGCGAAGGCAAAACCACCGTAGCCGCCAATCTGGCTACGGTGATTGCTCAAGCCGGTTATACCGTTATTCTGGTGGGGACTGATTTGCGGCGCGCTTCGCTTCGCCGTGTGTTTGACGTACCCAATATATACGGAGTGACGACCGCGCTGCTGGATGGGGAAACGGCCGTCACCCACTACCTGCAATCCGTCGGCATTAAAAATTTACGACTGTTAACCAGCGGCCAACTCCCCCCAAATCCATCAGAACTATTAGGCTCCCAACAGATGAAACATCTCATCGCCGCCTTGCAAGCAGAGGTGGACTTTGTGATTTTTGACAGCCCCCCCTTCCTGGTTGCCGCCGATGCGGCCGTGTTAGCCAATGCGGTTGAAGGCGTTTTACTGGTTGTCAGCGCCGGCGAAACTCGTCCAAGCGAGGTGGCGCGCATCGCCCGTTCACTCGATGAAATTGGCGCGCGCCTGCTTGGCGTTACCCTCACAAAATACCAGCCGCAGCCAACCGATTCCCATTATTACTATGGCAGCTCTCGAACCAGCGCTTGACCTTCTCCTGCTCTGTTTGGGAAACTGGCGCGATGAGGCCGGGGCCGATGAATGGCGTCACGTTCCTGTTTCCGTGTGGGAAAGAACGGTGCAATTGGCGCAGCGCCATACCGTTGAACCGCTGCTTTATGCGCGTATCAAAAGCCCCGACATCGCTGCCGCCATACCGCCCGCCACGTTAGAAACCTTACAGCAAGCGGTTCATCTCAATGCGCTCAAACTCACCCGGCTGCACCAGGAATTAGCCGCTGTCCTGCATCAATTGGCGCAAGCCGCCATTCCTGTGCTTGTGTTGAAAGGCGCTTACCTGGGGCAAATTGTTTACCGGGATACCGTTTTCCGCTCAATGAGCGATATTGATCTCCTGGTTCATCAACGCCATCTGCCACAGACAACGACGCTGATGGCGCTGCGCGGCTATCGTTTGCAAGACAACCAGTGGGGAACCAAACACCTGACTTTTGTCGCCGATGACGGCCGTCCCCCGGTTGAGGTTCATTGGCATATCATCTCTCTCGCTGATCCACATGAGGTTGATGTGGCAGAGCTGTGGGCGCGGGCAGCGTCCACGACGCTGGCGGGAATGCCGGCGCTGGCCCTGTCGCCGGAGGATTTGCTGTTGCACTTGGCGCTGCACGCTTCGTTTAATCATGGATTTCGTTTCGGGTTACGGCCGTTTTGCGACATTGACAAAACGCTCGCCCACTTTGGGGAGACAATCGCGTGGCAAACGGTCATACGCCGCGCCCATCGCTGGCGCTTAGCTCGCGCCTTGTTTTTGACGCTTCATCTGGCGGTAGACCTGTTGGCCGCCGCCGTTCCCGATGAAGTGTTACAAACGCTGCGTCCCGATGACTTTACGCCGGACATGGCATCCTGGGCCAGCAACCGCATTCTGGGCGGTGACGCCATTCCGTTTGTCTCCTCCAACTTCGCCCGCATTTGGCAAGAAAAAGGATGGAAAGATAAAACGGCCGTTTTTCTCAAATGCGTGCTGCCGCCAAAAATGATGCGTGAACAATCATCCCCTACTCCTGCCGGTTTAGCCAGCCAATGGCGCCGGCGCATCCATCGTTATGGACGGGCTGCCTGGCATTTGTGGCGGCGCGACGAGGCCATGCGCCGCGACGTTCACCTGAAAAAATGGTTGGCGTCAGGGTGACGACGCCTCATCGCCTAAAACGCCGCCACCCAAACACGCCTGTAACGGCTGCCAGAAGCAAAAGCAAAACGGCCGTCCCCCCACTCCCTTTTGCCGCCACTGAAAAACTCGCCAGCGTCACGGCCGTCGGATCGTTGCTGTTCGGCGTGTTGTCCCCGGCGACAAAGGGCGTGCCCAGCAGAACGTTGGCTGCATCGAGCGTCACTTCCAGTTGACGGCCGTTGGCGCTCACCCCTGGCGGCGCGTTCCAGCAGGCGCCGCCAACGCAGGCAACGTCCGGCGCCGCGCCGCTCAGGGCAAACTGGTAGAGCGCGTTAGCGGCCGCCGCGCTATCACAGTTGGCCGCCCCATCCACCGGCACGCTCACCGTCCAATTACCGCTGGCGTTGAGGACGAAGAAATCATAATAGTCGGAACAGACGGCGCTGGCGTAAGGGTCAATTCCTTTGCCAAAAGGCACGTTTGCCAGCCCGCGACCATGCGACACGATGACGGCCGTGCCGCTGCCGCCTGCGGCCGTCAAAGTCGCGCTACCCAACGCCCCCATGCCCCAACTGCCAACCGCCGCCCCCAACCGGTAATTCCAGCTATCATTGTCCACGCCAGCAGGTTGCGCGCTGTAACCGCCCCACCAATTATGCCGGGCATTGACAACGGCCGTCGCTCCGCTCAAACCAGCGTCGGTGAAGGAGGTGACGTTGTTGGCGTAAGCGGTTAGCGTGCCGCCAGCCGCATTGAAAACGGCCGTGTTGTTCGCCAGCGCATTCCCCCGCACCGTTAATGAACCGGCACTGATGGAAACGGCCGCGCTGCTGTTGCGGATCGTCATATTTTGCAGCGTGGCGCTGACGCCGGCGGTGGCTGCGCTGAAACCGGAGCCGCCGTTGGCGTCTACAAAGCTGACGACCATGCCATTGCCGTTGATGGTGACGCTTTTGCTCACGCTGATGGATGATTCGGTATAGGTGTCGCTGGCTAATTGCAGCGTGTGTCCGTCCAGCGTGTCCGTATCGTCAACGGCCGTCTGGATGGTGCAAAATTGTTCGCCCGTATTCGCGTTCGTCACCAAACTGCTACCGGAAGTAGCGGCGCGAACGCGGTAATCGGCGCCGTTGCCGCTGAAGCTGTTGCCGCTGACCGTGCTGCGGCAAGCGGTGGGCGCATTCCCCCGGCCAAAATATTCCGGCGACTGCCCATCGCTCTGGTCGCCGTCCCCGACGTCGTTGGGCGTGTAATTGGCGTTGGCGTGCTGCCCACCCTGCTCCTGGATACCGATGTCGTTATTTTGCGCCGTGTTGCCGGTGACGGTGTGATTGACGCCTTCGATGACGATGCCGAACCCTTCGCTGGCGGTCGCCGCCGGGTTTTGTTGGGCATACCCCGTCACCGTGTTGTTGCGCACTATCACGCCTGCTGGAATATCCACGTAGCCGTTGGGATTGCCGGGTTGGAACGAGCGGCGGAAGACGACGATGCCGCCATGGTCGCGCACATCCATGCCGGCGCTGGCTGCAAAGGAAACGGTGTTGTTTTCTACCACGATGCTGCCATCGCCGCTGGTCAGCCCCGTGCCGTCCGGGTTTTTGATCTCGATACCGAAACGGCCGTTATCCGACACCGTGTTATTGGCGATGAGATTGGCGCCCGCGCCAGAAGTCAAACCCATGGCCGACATGCCGCTGTCGCCATTGTTGGTCGAGCTATTGCCCGTCATCGTCACGCCGGAGGCTGTGCCGTCTTGCAGTTCAATGCCGCAACAGCCATTGTTGTAAGCGTTGTTGTTGATGATGGTGATGTTGCTTTTATACCCATTCCAGATGACGATGCCGCGCGTATTGTTGTTGGATGCCTCCACGTTGGTGATGAGAACGGTATCCACCGAACCATTGACGTAAAGACCGGCGTCTGATGTACCGGCACGGCCGTTACTATCCAGTTGCAGGTTTTGAGCAGTGAGATTATCGTTGTCCCCAGCGGCGCGAATGCCGCTGCGATCATAATTCTGCACCCGCAAATCTTCAATCGTCACGTTGGTGACGCCGCTGCTGATTGAAATGCCGCTGAAGCCGCCTAGCGCAGCCCCATCCAAAATCGTGTGCAAGGATGGGTCTGCGCCCGCCCCCGCACCGCGCAGCGTCAACGATTTATCAATGGTCACATTCTCCGCATAGGCGCCGGCATCCGCCACCAACACGTCGCCGGCATTGGCGTTGTCCACCGCATCCTGAATGGTGGCGTGGCCGCTGTTTTGGGTGATGTTGTTGACCGGCAGATTCTCAAAGTTATAGGTGTCGTTGGCGCCGCTGATGGTGATGCTGAACTGGTCTACATTGCCATCGAAACTGGCCCAGCCGCTGCCCGCCTTGAAGATGATGCCGGGAAACGAGGCATGGATGCCGGCGTTTGGATAGCCGGACAACAGAGCGCTTAACGTGCATGGGCTAGACTGGGTACAACCGGAAGTCGTCCCCGCCGAACCAGTCGCCCACCAAACGGCGTTGCCGCCATTGATGCCGTCCCACTGCTGCCAGACGCCAGCGGCCGGGCTGCCGTTGCGATACGGCTCAAACACCAACCGCCCCTGATACGAGAGGTCGCCGTCGGTAACGTCTAGGTCAACATTCATCTGCAGGGCGACGGCCAACGCCGACGAGCCACTGGTACGGTACGTCCAGTAACTCATGGCGTCAATATCAGCCAGGAGTACGCCGTCGTAGGCGATCACGCCCAATGCGCTGCCAGTGTCAGCGGCGGTGACGACGAGTTGGCTGCTGCCGCTGCCTGCTGGCGGCGCGCCCGGCCCGGTCACAAATTGGCCGCTGCCATTGGTTCCGCTCTCCAGGAAGAAACCCCACCCCTGCGGATTGCCGGGCGTGATGTCCACTGTGGCGGCCAAGGCCGTGTTGATGAGTAAAACAAAAAGGGAGGCGGAGAAGAAAGCGGCCATGATGCCATAACGCCGCCGTTGAAGAGAGGGGATGAATGTTTGCATGACGCACTCCATTACTGCTTACCAATACTGTCTTTACAGTTTGCGTGTATGTTAACACACAACATGCATGGCATGTGTCCGATTTTGGCAAATTTCACGCATTTTTACGGTCTACAGGGGTAGGTCTGCATACTTGCACGCCCGCATAATTGCCCCCCAATCATGGTTTACCGCGTGGTGAGAGACGGGGTACAATTGGCGGGTGATGAAGCAGAGCAAACCTGACGCCCGGCTCACGGCCGTACTCGCCTTCCTTTCCCTTTTCATCGGCCTGTTGACGCTTAGCCGCATCGGGTACGAGGCGTTGTTTCCCCGCTGGCTGTGGCTGGGACGGCCGCTCCCCGTCCTGTTGCTCACCCTGCCCCTCGCCATTTACCTATCCCGCCATTTTAGCAGCCTGGCCCCATTGCTGCCTCTGCTGCTCAACCTGTTCTGGCTGTTCGACCCGGCGGTTGACCTGACGCGCAGCCGGTTTTTGTTCGCGGCGTCGTTATGGCTGACGGCCGTACTCTTCAAAACGAAAAACGAAAAACGAAAAACGCACTTCCCGCTCATCACCGCCGCCCTTTTGCCCGTCTACCTGCTGACCATGTCCCACAGCGTGGGCCGGGCCGACACTTTCGAGTTTCAAGTGGTCGCCCCCCGGCTGGGGATTGCCCACCCCACCGGCTACCCGCTCTACCTGCTGCTGGGCAAGCTGTTCACCCTGATCCCGCTCGATTCGGTGGCGTGGCGGCTAAATTTCGCTTCGGCCGTCTACGCCATCCTGGCCGCCGGATTTCTTTTCTCCTTCACCCGAAAATTGACCGGACAAACGCTGCCCGCTTTGCTGACGGCCGTCCTCTTCGGCCTCACCCCCACCTTCTGGAGTCAGGCCATCGGAGCCGAAGTGTACGCCCTGCACATCCTCATCGTCGCCGCCGCCCTCTGGCTGATTCAATTAACAATGAACAATGAACAATTAACAATTGGCAATTCACAATTCACAATTCACAATTCACAATTCATTATTCATTATTTCCTCTTCTTCCTCCTCGGCCTCGGCCTCGCCAACCACCTCACCACCCTCTTCCTCCTCCCCCCCGCCGCCCTCGCCCTCTTTTTCACCTGGCGCAAACTTCACAATTCACAATTCACAATTCACAATGAACAATTAACAATTAACAAACAACAAAACAGACCGTCATTCACAATTCACAATTCACAATTCACAATTCATTATTCATTATTCCTCCCCCTCGCTTTCCTCTCCCCGCTCCTGCTTTACGCTTACCTGCCATTGCGCTGGCAAGCAGTCAACGGCGAGCCGATGGGTCTGCGCCGCTTCGTGGATTGGGTGATCGGCGGCCGTTTTCAGGATGCGCTGCAATGGCGCGCCTGGTTGGTGGACGCCACCCGCTACGAAATTGTGGGCCGCCTGTTCCTGGACAACTGGGGCTGGTTCAACCTGGCCATCGCCGCCATTGGCCTGCTCTACCTGCTGCGCCGCCGCCGCCAAATGGCGCTCATCCTCTCCCTCGTCTGGCTCAGCTACACCTTTTACTGCCTCAACTACTACGTCCCCGACCTCTCCGTCTTCCTGCTGCCCGCCCAACTGGTCACGGCCGTCTTCTGGGCCGCCGGCGCCGCCGCCCTCGCCGCCCTCATCACATTCACAATTCACAAGCGACCATCGGTCGCCCACAATCTCACAATTCATTATTTTCTTCCTCTCCTCCTTTTTCTGCCCGGCCTGCTGACGGCCGTCGCCACCTGGAAACAAGTAGATCGTTCCGCCGACGACGGCTTGACCGCCTGGGGACAAGCCGTCCTGGCGCAGCCATTAGCCGAAAACGCCGCCATCCTGGCCGACAGCGAGAAAATCGCGCCGCTTTATTATTTGCAGCAGGCGGAAGGGATGCGCCCCGACCTGGAGATCATGGTGCTGCCGGATGAAGCCGCTTACCGCGCCGAACTGGATCGGCGCGTCGCCGCCGGGCAAACGGTGTACCTGGCCCGCTTTTTGCCGGGGCTGGAAGGGATTTACCATTTGCGCTCGGCCGGGCCGTTGACGGAAGTGAGTACGGAACCGCTGACGACGCTGCCGCAGACGGCCGTGCCCGCCCTAATCCCCTTTCCCGGCGTCACCCTCATCGGCTACGAAATCGAACCCGAAGCCAGCGTTGACCCGGCGCAGACGGCCGTCACCCTTTACTGGCGGAAAAACAATCAACAATCAACAGTCAACAATCAACAGGTTTATTTGCGCTGGGAGGGGGAACGAGCCACGCCGGGACAATATCCGGCGAACAACTACTACCCGTTTGCCGCCTGGGTAGAGGGCGAGATTGTGCCCGATTTTCACCCGCTGCCCTGGCCGCTGATCAACGAAACCACCCGGCTCAATTTGCAAGTTGCCCTCGGCCCTCCTTTCGTAGCAGCGGACAGCCTGAATTGGCAAACGGTGACGGCCGTTTGGGGCCGGGAAAACATCCCCATCCGGCCCAACCACATCCTACGCGCTCAGGTAGGACGGCTGGCGCTCACCGGCATCCAGGCCCCCGGTCAAATTCGCCCCAGCGACCCGCTGGCGGTACAGGTAGCCGGATTTGGCGAAGATACACGCTATCTCACTATCTGGCTGAAGCCAATCTATCGGGAAACGCCGGTGCAGTTTGGCGGTTTTCCTCAAACTGACCCATTCCAAAAGCGTATCGTCGTGGACACGAATGTGTCGCCGGGTGTTTATTCGCTGTTCGCCACAGACGCCGTTTTCGCCTCCCGGTGCGGCATGGCAGGCGGGACCTGTATCCTGCCCTCAAGTTACTGCGGTTGGTTTGCGCGAGGTACGCCTTCTTGCTCCTTGGCTCAAATCGAAATCAGCGGCGTCCCCCTGCCCGATGGCGCGGTCAACTTTGAGGACAAAATCGCCCTGCTGGACATTGACCTGCCCCAAACCACCCTCCAGCCCGGCGGCCAACTGCCGCTCACCCTCACCTGGCTCAGTCTGGCCCCCATCAGCCAAGATTACACCGTCTTTGTCCAAATTCTGGACGCGAATGACCGGCTGGTGGGGCAGATAGACGCCTGGCCGGTGCAGGGAACCCACCCCACCAGCCAATGGCAGCCAGGCGAGACCGTGCGCGACCCCTACGTGGTACAATTGGACGGCGACCTGCCCCCCGGCGAATACCGGCTGCAAGCGGGCTGGTATCTGCTGGGCACGCTGCGCCGTCTGCCGGTGTTGAACGCCGATGGTTTGCCGGTGGATGACAAGGTGATACAGGCAGGATTAATGGTTAAATGACACAATCATATGGACACAAACGGCCGTCCCACTGGCGGCGGGATTTACGAGCCGTCATCCGCGACACCTTCTTGCTGGTGCGCGAGTTTGGCTGGCCGCTGTTCATTTTCAGCGTAGCCATCATCGGCGGCGGGCTGCTCTATTTTGAACTGGCGCAAACGGCGGGGGAAGCGGTGGACGGCCGTGCCGAAGCCATCTACCTCGTCCTCTCCCTCACCTTTCTCCAACCCCCAGGCGACTTCCCCGCCGCCTGGTTCCTGCAAACCTTTTACTTCCTCATGCCCCTCATCGGGCTGGGCATCCTGGCCCAGGGATTGACCGATTTTGGCGTGCTCCTCTTCAACCGGCGGGCGCGCAGCAAGGAGTGGGAAATGGCTGTTGCCTCTACCTTCAACAATCACATCGTCCTGGTCGGCCTGGGCCATCTTGGCTTCCGCGTTGCCGAGAACTTGTATGAACTGGATCAGGCCACCGTCGTCATCGAACTCAACCCCAAAGCGGAACTGGTGGATCGGGCTAAAGATATGGGCATCCCCGTTTTGGAGGATGATGGCAAACGGGAATCGGCTCTGATCGCCGCCGGGGTGGAAAAAGCGCGCACCATCGTGCTTTGCACCCAAAACGACAGCATGAACCTGCAAGCTGCGCTCAAAGCCCGCCAGCTTAACCCGGATATTCGCGTCGTCATCCGCATTTTTGATTATGAATTCGCCAAAGCGATTGGGGAGCAGTTTGGCTTCCGCGCCCTCAGCGCCACCGGCATGTCCGCCCCCACCTTTGCCTCGGCCGCGTCCGGCGTGGATGTCACCCGCCCCATCACGGTGGAAGGGCAGGCGTTGAGTCTGGGCAGTCTGGTCGTCGCCCCCGGCTCCCGGCTGGAAGGGTGTTCGGTTTCTGAATTGGAGCAGCGGTATGATTTGAGTGTGGTGTTGCTGCGGCACGACCATGATTCTGATTTTCATCCGGCCGGCGACCGCTGTTTGTCACCGGGAGATTCGCTGGCGGTTCTGGCCGGGCCGCCGCAAATCAGCTTGCTGGTGGATGATAATTTACCGGCGCGAGTTAGTTAGTTAGTTGGCGTATCCTCCCGGAGGTTCTGAACCTCC
>JAJRVV010000012.1 GCA_024277135.1 Chloroflexota bacterium
CTGGCCAGCGCCGCGCCCACCTTTGTGGAAAAAGCGCGCATCTATCCGGGAAGCACATTTGTGGTGGGGTATGACACGGCCGTGCGCATCCTTCACCCCCGCTACTACGATAACAGCAAACCCAACCTGCAAGCGGCGCTAACCGAAATCCGCAACCAGGAGTGCCGCTTTTTAGTGGCCGGCCGGGTAGACGGGGACGGCCGTTTCCGCCATCGAGACGACCTGCTCATCCCCACCGGCTTTGACGCCCTCTTTCAGACAATTCCCCCCGACCAATTTCGACAAGACATCTCCTCCACCGAGTTGCGCCGCAGCGGCCGGCGGGGGAGTCGTTAAGGGAAGCAGGGGGGACAAGGTGAAGGGGTGATTTTCTAACTTCTACCTTCTGCCTTTCTCCACCCGTCGAATCGTTTGCCGCAGTTTGATGATACTGTGGGGCGGATGATATCCTTTGCGCAGACTGGCGTTGGCATATACCAGCGTGTTCCGCCCTACCAGACAGCCAGGATTAAGCGCCGAATTACAGCCGGTTTGGACATCATCGCCCAAAATCGCGCCCAACTTGGTCAGGCCGGTGTCAAACATCTGGCCATCAACTACAATTTGGATGGACGGCCGTTTCCCCGTCCGCGCATCCTTTTCACTTAAAATACCCAGGTTGCTTAACTTCGTCCCGGCTCCCAAATTCACCCGATGACCCAGAATACTGTCCCCCACGTAATTAAAGTGCGGCGCGCGCGCCCCCGGTAAAAACAGACTGTTCTTGGCTTCGCTGGCATGTCCCAGCACGCTGCCGGCCAGCAAAATCACGTTCTCGCGCACAAACGCGCCATGCCGCACCACCGCGCCGGCGCCGATGTAAGCCGGGCCGTGAACATACGCCCCTGGCTCAATCCGCGCCCCAGCCTCAATCACGATAGGGCGGTCGCCGATATGCGCGCCGGGCGTCACCTCCCCCTCAATCCGCTGCGATTCGCCCACCAACCGGGCCACATGCGCCGCGATTTGGCGCAACGCTTCCCACACAAAGTTACACCCGTCGAAGAAAACGGCCGTTTCCGGATCACTCAAATCAAAAAAATCAGTTGGCTTTAACATACATTTGTTGAGTAATGTTCACCCTCCCGGAGGTTTGCAGCCTCCGGGAGGATAACTCATGAGCCTCCGGGAGGATTTGTCGGGGATACAAGCATAAAAAAACACGGCAAAAACCGCCGTGTTTCATCAACTAGCTAGACCACCAGCCCGGATTATCCCGCTGGTCGCGGCTCAACCAGGATTCGAACCGCCGTCCGTTCCTGTTCATCAATCAGCACTTCGACGAAAGTAGGTGAACAAATGATATCTACGCCTTCTTCAGCCATATAGCCGGTAGCAATAACAATCGCCTTAATAGCCTGATTTACGGCGCCAGCGCCGATGGCTTGCACTTCCGCTCGATTCGCCTCACGCATCACGCCGGCAATCGCGCCAGCGACGGCAGCGGTTCGGGAACGAGCAGATACTTTGATAATGTTCATGTTGTGCCTCCAAGATGTTTTGACGGTGTACCATAACCAGACCAGAGAGATTATGAGTATACACGAGTGAATTTTAGACAATTAGCAAGGTCATTGTCAAGAAACAAGTAATTCAGTCACAGGCCGTCACCAATGCGCCATTCATACCACAATTATCCAGAGAAATCACGAATCAACCAAGTTCGTTAAATAAGTTCCAACTTTCACCCGATTCATTTTCCCGGAAACTATCTGTCATCAAGGATAAGCAGCATGTCCAGATTCCGGGAAAAAGATACGCAACGCAGTCCCCCCAGGCGTGGGCCGATTCCAGACGCGCCCGGTCACATAAAAACCAGCCGATCCTGATTTCCGTTTCTTTTTCTGTGGATAACTGTGGAAAACCTGTGGAAAACACATTCGTTTTGTGGATAATTCAGGCCTCCCCGAAACCTAGTCCCGCAGCCCTATCCCCCAGATAGGGGGGTCAAAGAATTTGATTGCACAAATAAGTCGCTGAAGAAAACATAAGGTTATCATAGCCGCGGTTTCGGCAAAAACGAGTTTTTCCGAATTCTCCACAAGAGCCGGAAAAACGGGTACGGCCGTCACCCCCAAATAAGCGGATGCGAACCGGCAAAGACGGACATGCACGGGTAAAAAGGGGTTGTCCACAATTCCACAGCCCCTACTAAATACTACTAAAAAGAATATAAAGAAAATAGAACATGTGGAAAAAAGATTTCGGTTCTTTGGAAACCCGTACTTGAGTTAATTTGATACCGGATGCATTGCGTCCCACCAAAAAAGCCCTGACCAAAAGCCAGGGCTTCATAAAATCAAACTTGATCCGGGCTAGAGGAACTCAATCAACCCGAAACTATCGTCATCTACCGGCAGTGCGGCAATGCGGACTTTGGCTTCGGTCCCATCCGCTTGCTCCAAAATCAGTTCTTCGTGGTAAGCCATCGCGTCCCACAAATCCCCGTCCAGCGCCATGAAGCTGCTCATCGTGCCGTGTGGCAGCGCCGTGATGCCCGCTTCAATGCGATACCCATTGAGTACCACACGAGCCAAGAGTTCATCTTTTTCTTGTGTGTATAGTTTGAGTTCTGCTGAGATGTTTTTCATAATCCAGACACAATTTGTCCATAATGCCTATGTTAAGTATAAAGGTTTACCTGGGAAAGGCAAGAGTTTATGAAAATTTCGCAACTGTTGGCCGGATTACGGCGTCATCGGGACTTTATGGCCGGTGTGGTGGCCTGGGAACGGCTGCCGCCGCGTCCGGCTTACACGGCCAAACTGCCCTTTAACCTGCCGCCGGCGTTAATGGCCGGATTGTCGGCGCGGGGCGTGACCCAATTCTTCCGCCACCAGGCGGCGGCGATAACGGCGGCGCAGGCCGGGAAGCATGTGGTGGCAGCCACGGCCACCGCTTCTGGCAAAACCCTCTGCTACACCGTGCCCGTGTTATCCCGCTTGCTAGCACGGCCGTCGGCCCGCGCCCTTTACCTGTTCCCTACCAAAGCGCTGGCGCATGACCAACTGGCGGAGACGACGGCCGTCATCCAGGCCGGAAACCTGCCCATCGCCGCCCACAGCTACGACGGCGACACGCCCCAATCCCGGCGGCGGCAGGTGCGGCAAAGCGGCGGCATCCTCATCAGTAATCCCGACATGCTCCACGCCGGCATTTTGCCCTACCATACTCGCTGGCGAACCCTGTTCCAGAACCTGGAGTTTGTGGTGCTAGATGAGATTCACGCCTATCGCGGCGTGTTCGGCTCCCATGTGGCGAACGTGCTGCGCCGCTTGCAGTGCGTTTGTGAATTTTACGGCAGCGCGCCCCAGTTCATCTGCTGTTCGGCCACAATTGCCAATCCCAAGGAACATGCGGAACGGCTGGCGGAACGGCCGTTCACCTTGATTGACGAATCCCAAAACGGCGCGCCCGCCGGCGAAAAACACATCATCCTCTACAACCCGCCCATCATTGATGAGGAATTGGGGCTGCGGGGAAGCGCAGCGCTGGCGGCCAAAGATACGGCCGTCACCTTCTTGCGTCAGGATATCCAGACCATCGTCTTTGGCCGGGCGCGGCAGACGGTGGAACTGCTGCTCACCTATTTGCGCGATGAATTGGCGTATGCGGGCAAAACAGAGACGATTGTCGCCGGCTATCGCGGTGGTTATTTGCCTTTGGAGCGGCGGCAGATTGAGCGGGGACTGCGCGATGGCTCGATCCGGGGGGTGGTGGCTACCAACGCGCTGGAATTGGGGATTGACATCGGCCAGTTGGATGCGGCTGTCATCACCGGTTATCCTGGTTCCATCGCCGCCACCTGGCAGCAGGCGGGCCGGGCCGGGCGGCGGGCCGACCAGTCGGCGGCAGTACTCATCGCCAGCAACAGCCCGCTGGATCAATACATTTGCCAGCATCCGCGCTACCTGTTTGGCCGCTCGCCAGAACATGCGCTGATCAACCCGGACAATCTGCGGATTCTGGCCGGGCATGTGCAATGTGCGGCGTTTGAACTCCCTTTTGGGGCAGATGAAACGTTTGGCAACTTTGGCCCGGCCGCGCTCTTGTTAGAGGCGTTGACGGAGGAAGGGCTGCTGCACCAAACCCGCGATCAGTATCATTACGTGGGCGAAGGCTCTCCGGCGGGGGAACTCTCTTTGCGTAGCAGCGGCGGCGACAATGTGGTCATTCACGACGGCCGTACCGCCATCGGCGAGATTGACCTGGAAAGCGTGCCCGCCATGTTGTACGAGGGCGCGATTTACATGCGCCGGGGGCAGACGTTTTTGGTGGAGCAGTTGGATTGGGACGGCCGTCTGGCCCATGTGCGGCCGGTGGATGTGGATTATTACACCCGCGCCAGCGTGGGCAGCGCCATCCGCGAACTGCGCCCGGAGGCGGAGGTTGCCGAATCTGGCTTGCTGCACGCCTGGGGCGATGTGACGGTGGTGACGCAGGCCACCGGCTATCGTAAAATCAAGCGGTACACGCATGAGACGCTGGGGTTTGGGCAGATTGATTTGCCGCCGCTGACGCTGGACACCAGCGGCTACTGGTTGGTAGTAGGGGAAGCGCTGGCGGAGGAGTTGTATGATAATGGCATTCTCCTGCGCCCCAATGATTATGGCCCCAATTGGCAGAGTCAGCGGCAGCAGGCGTTGGCGCGGGATGGGCATCAATGCCAGATTTGCGGGGCGTTGGGTCAAGACCCTTCGGGTTTTCCTAAACCCGAAGGGTCTGTAAGGCTGCATGTGCATCATGTACGGCCGTTCCGCGAGTTTGGCTATGTGCGCGGCCAGAATGAGCAGTACCGGCAGGCGAATGTGTTGGGCAATCTCATTACCCTGTGTCCTTCTTGTCACCGCCGGGCGGAAGCGGGACAGCAGACCCGTTCGGCGTTGGGCGGGCTGGCGTATGTGCTGGGCAACCTGGCGCCGCTGTTCCTGATGTGTGATGCGAGCGATATTGAAGTGGCCGCCGAGAGCCGCAACCCGTTGAACCAAGCGCCGACGGCCGTCATCTACGAACGGGCGGCGGCGGGCGTGGGCTTTAGCCAGCAGTTGTTCCACCTGCGCAGCGAACTGTTGACGGCCGCCCTGGAACTGGTGACCGACTGCCGTTGCCGGAATGGGTGTCCTGCCTGCGTTTGCCCGCCCGGCGACATCGGCCCGGACACCAAAGCCGTGACGCGGCAGCTTTTGCAAATGTTAGTTTGACCCATCCTGGAAGTTGGATCATTAAAAGGCGGCGCTTATGCCAATCATCATCATCATGTTATTGGCCACATTTGTGCAGGGGGCGGCGGGTTTTGGCATGGCGCTGGTAGCGATGCCGTTGCTGGTGCATTTTCTGGGCATTGGCACGGCGACGCCGCTGGTGGCTCTGCTCGGCATTACCACGGGCGGAATGATGCTGTTCCATTACCGGAATGCGTTGACGCTGCGGGACATCTGGCGCCTGTCGGTAACGTCGTTGGTGGGGATTCCTCTGGGCGTGTGGCTGCTGCGGCGGTTGGATGCGGAGGTGGTGACGGCCGCGTTGGGCGTCGTCATCATCAG
Organism: Chloroflexota bacterium; assembly: GCA_024277135.1. Taxonomy (GTDB): domain Bacteria; phylum Chloroflexota; class Anaerolineae; order Promineifilales; family Promineifilaceae; genus JAJRVV01. Next base: position 5,583 of record JAJRVV010000012.1, read on the forward strand.
TTACGCCCTGTATTCGTTGATTGGCCTTCGTTTGCCGCAACTGGCGCACCGTGCCTGGGCGTTCGGATTCGGTTTTGTCGGCGGTTTGCTCAGCGGGGCGTATAACACCAGCGGCCCGCCGGTGGTGGTTTATGCCAGTTGCCGCCGCTGGCCGCCAACGCAGTTCAAGAGCAATTTGCAGGGATATTTTTTGCTGAACGGCGTGATGACGATTGGCGTTCACGCCGTCAGCGGCAATTTGACGACGGTGGTGTGGCACAATTATTGGCTCGGTTTGCCTACGGCCGTGCTGGGATTGGCGCTGGGGGTGCGGATGGACGGCCGTCTGAATCCGGCCCGGTTCCGCCAATTGGTGCTGGCGCTGCTGATCGTGTTAGGGGTGCGGCTGATTTTCAACAGCTAACAATCAACAGTTAACAGCTAACGGGCAACGCCTCTTGTAGCGCGCCAACCAATCGCTCCAAATCTGTTGACGAAAAAGTTGAGACGCTTCAGGATCTGGCGGGATTAACCTGCTCCCACCGCTTCTAACCTGGCGGTCTTCTGCCCCTTGCCACATTTTCACTTGCCCACTACCATACAGGCATGGGTGGTTACGAACTTGAATACCTGAAAAAGTACCAGCCGGAACGGCCGTCGAACCAAAAGAAACCCTCCGGCAAAAAAAAGCGGGGCTGTCTGGCGCGCCTTTTCATCCTCGCTGTCCAAATCAGCCTCATCGGCCTGCTGCTGGGCGTCATCGCCGCCTTTGGCGGCGCCATCTACCTCAACAACCAGCTTGAAGCCGCTATCGAGCAGGTGACCGCTTTTCGCGGAACCGGCGTCGGCGGCACGCCCCGCTTCTTTGATCGCAACGGAACCCTCCTGTTCGAGCTGGTCACCACCGAAAAGCGAAAATGGCTGGCCTACGACGAAATCCCGTCCACCATCATCAACGCCACCATCGCCGTCGAGGACGACACCTTTTGGACCAACCCCGGTTTCGACCCGGCGGCGATTGGCGCCGCCATCATCTCCAATTTTCGCGCACGGGAAGAAGGCGGCCGTCCGGTGGGAGCCAGCACCATCACCCAGCAGTTGGTGCGCCATATCGCCTTCAGCTACCAGGAGCGGGTCAGCGTCAGTTACCAGCGCAAACTGCGCGAGATTTTCCTGGCCTGGATCATGACCCAAAAGCGGAGTAAACCAGCCATCATCCAGATGTACCTCAACGAAATTTACTACGGCAATCTGGCGTATGGCATCGAAGCGGCGGCGCAAACCTATTTCGGCAAAGCGGCGGTGGAACTGAACCTGGCCGAAGCCGCTTTTTTGGCCGGGCTGCCCCAATCGCCGCTGGAGTATGATCCGTACACCAATTTTGACACGGTGAAAGCCCGCCAGGAATTTATCCTGGATTTGATGGCCGGCGATGGCGTGGTCACGGCCGCGGAAGCGGAGTTGGGTAAAATCATGCCGTTAACCCTGACTCCCCGCATTCCGGTGGACGTACAAGCCGCCGGTTCCGTCCTGGAAGCGGCCCATTTCATCCTCTATGCGCAGCGGGAACTGGAGCGGCAGTACGGCCCCGATGCGTTGGCGCTCGGCGGCTGGCAAATCACCACCAGCCTCGATTTGAACATCCAAAAATTTGCGGAAACGGCCGCCCGCGAACAGGTAGCGGCGCGGGCGGCGGCGCGCGATGTCAGCAATGCCGCCGTCGTCGTCCTCAAGCCCTCCACCGGCGAAATTTTGGGCATGGTGGGCAGCCTCGATTACTTTGACGAAACCATTGACGGCCAGGTGAACATCGCCCTCAGCCCGCGCCAGCCGGGCAGCAGCATCAAGCCCATCACCTACGCCGCGGCCATGGAGCGGGGCTGGACGACGGCCGACGTGCTGTGGGATGTGCCCATCGAACTGGATTTGGGCGGCGGGCAAAAGATGGTTCCGGTCAATTATGACGGCCGTTACCATGGCCCGGTGCTGTTCCGCGACGCCCTGGCCAACAGCTACAACATCCCGCCCATCCAGTTGTTGCGCAATGTCGGCCTCACTAACTTCATCGCCACCGCCCGCAAAATGGGCATCAGCTCGCTCAAAGAACAGCCCGGCTTTTACGGGCTGGCCGTCACCCTGGGCGGCGGCGAAGTGACGCTGCTGGACATGAGCCAGGCGTTTGCCACCCTGGCCAACAACGGCGGCCGCCCCCGCCTGCGATCCGTGTTGCGCATCACCGACAGCCGGGGCAACGTCATCTTCGACATGCAAAACAACCGCCTGCCGCCGGCCAACGTCATCAACCCCGGCATCGCCTACATCATCACCGACATTTTGGACGACGACGAAGCCCGCGCTCCGGCCATGGGGTTTGACAACGCCCTCAATTTGCCCTTTCCGGCGGCGGCCAAGACGGGTACCACCAACGATTTTCGGGATAACTGGACGATGGGGTACACGCCGGGGCTGGTGGTGGGGGTGTGGATGGGGAATGCGGACGGCCGTCCCATGCGTAACTCATCCGGCTTGCAAGGGGCGGCTCCCTTGTGGCGGCGCATCGTTGAAGGCGTGTACGCCGACCCGGCCATGAGCCAGAGTTTGATGGTGGACGGCAAACCGCCGCCGCGCGATTTCCCCACGCCGGGCGGCATCGAGGCCAAGATGGTCTGCCTGCCGCAGGGGACGGGCGGGACAACTTGCGCCGCCAAACGCACCGATCTGTTTTTGGTCAATTCGCCCATTCACGGCATCCCCCGCATCAGCTACAACATCAACGCTCTGGAGAACCTGGGAGCCTGGACGTTGGCCGTCGCCCCGCTGTCGGCGGCGGACGCGCAGCGGATTTCGCTGGCGCCGCTGCCGGATGGAACCACGCCGCCGCGCCCGATCCAATGCGTCATCAACAGCGCCCGGCCGCCGGCAGGGACGGTCAAACGGTTGTTCTTGCCCGTTCCGCCTTACTACCCGGATGAGGTGCGGGCGCGGTTGTGGGCCGGCGGCCGTTACCAGATAGCGCCGGCCACGGTTTGTCCCTACACCTCGGCGCGGGGAGCGGCGGCATCCAACGGCAGCGGCAACGAAGGCGGTGGAGATTCTGGCAATGCGCCGGCCGCCCCGGCCGGAACCGGCTACCGCATCACCTCGCCCACGCCGGGGCAGTCGGTTTCCGGCCTGGTTCCGGTGATGGGGACGGCCGCTTTTGACCCGGCGCAGGTGGCGTACTACAAGTTGGAGATTGGGGACGGCCGTAACCCCGCCAGTTGGACCACCTTTGGCGCGACGCACAGCCAGCCGGTCAGCGGCGGCGTCCTGGAACAGCTTCACGCTGATGCGCTGCCGCCGGGCGAGTACACTATCCGGCTGGTGTTGGTGCAGCCGGACGGCAACTTTGCCGGTCCGCCTCACACGGTAGGCATCGTCGTGCCGTAGCCGTCAATTGACGAAACGGAAGGGAACCGGCATAAAGACCAGTAAAAACAAAATGAGGGTGAAAATGGCGATGGCGCGGCGACGGCCGTCCAGCGGCGTCACATCATCCAACGGTTCGGCATACACCCGCCCCAAGAAAAAGAGCATGACGATCCACAACATCCACATCGTGGCCCCGGTAATCAGCACCAAACCGGCCAGCGCAATCAACACCGGCCAATAAAACTGGCGCGCCCGCTTGCCAAATAGCACATAGGCCACGTGGCCGCCATCCAACTGCCCCACCGGGATCAGGTTGAGGCCGGTGACGAGCAGGCCCACCCACCCCGCCCAGGCCACTTGATTGAGCAGCACATCCTCGCCGCCGCTGGGCAGGATGCGGCCAAAAACGAGCAGTTTGGCGGCCATGTAGAGCAGGGAGTTGCCTTCGGCCAGGTAGCCGCCGAGGGGTAGAGCCTGAACGGGCGAGGTCGCCAATCCCAGGAGCAAAATGGGAATGGCGAAAACCATGCCAGCCAACGGCCCGGCCGCGCCCACATCCAGCAAAGCCCTTTTGTTTTTCACCGGCGCTTTGAGCTGGATGAATGCTCCCAAGGTGCCGATGAGGGAAAAACTGCCGGGCAGCGGGATGAAGTAGGGCAAGGTGACGGGCACTTTGTGGTAACGCGCCGCAAAATAATGCCCCAATTCATGCGCCCCCAAAATGAGCAGCAGGCTGAGGCTGAAGGGCCACCCCCGCCACATTTCCTGCCAGGCGAGTTTCATCCCTAATTCGTAGCTGGCGCCTACCCACAAGGTGGAAGCGATGGTTGCCAGAAACAGCAGCAGGTTGATGATCCAACGGGAGGCGGGCGGGTTGAAGACGTGGGGCAGGGCGATGAGGGCCAGACGGCCGTCCTCCCCTTCCCGGATCATGGGCGTGAAATCGTTTTGCTCAAAGCGGCGGCGCAGATCGTCGAAACAGATAGCGGGGTCTTGCAGGAAACGGCCGTGAAATTTGACATACCCCGGCTGCGGCTGATCCAGCGCCGTGTAAGTGACCGTAAACAAGTCGGCCATGTCCCGCCGCAGAGCCTCCACTTTATCCAGAGGCACTTCGTAAACCGGAGGCAGATATTCAGTCGTCAACCGTTCACTTCCTCTTCTTCATCATCGCCCCAACTGATGATCCAGACGCAAGCCCCGGCCACCAGGGTGGTGATAACAATGAGCCAGACCCATTGGCTCGGCTCCAGCCCCACATCGCGGGCTTCATAAATCAAAATGGCATCCATGCCAATCGCCAGCGCAATCCAGGCGGCCAAATTTTGGTGGGTGATAACCCAGTTTTTGAGTGTAGTCATATGAGTCTCCGTCATGCGTGAAACATGCTGCGTGATAATGTTCATTATTAACTTCAATCAGTCAGAACAATTGTCCTTTCAGCCTCAATTTCAGCCGGTAACGAGTTGGCTGAAATTGCTAAATAATATGTGCCAGACGCAAAATCGTCCGTACTCAGGTTGAAGTGATACTGATTGTTACTGATTTTTACGCCTTCATTTGGATCGTCTGCCACGCCCACAATCCCCATAAGCCCATTCAGACCTGATTTGCCTACTTCACGTATCCAAATCGTCACGCTGTTATCCCGAATGAAATTTCCATTCGAATCTTCTATACGGAATTTCACCGGGATGGTTTGCCCGACGCGCGCCTCATATGGATTACTCGCAGCCAGCGGCGGCCGCCAGACAAACTCATATCCTCTGATGAATTCCCACGCTTCATCCACCGTCATGCCCGCCATCATGTCCAGCGGCAGGCGATACCGTTCCCAAATGATTGTATCCCTCAGTTCGCCTCTACCGGCTTCGGCCGCTAATGCTTCCAGAACAGCAATTCCCGCAGCTTGCTTATCTGAACAGAAATCAGAATTTGTCCAGACAAGTTGGGCCACTTTTTCATCATAACAAACAAATTTCGTGTTGGCGTTATGGTCAAAAACAGTCTGTTTACGCCAATTAGGCAGGCTACAACTGCCGCAGAACGTTTGCTCTGAGCCAACCATTGATAGCAGGGAGATTTTGCAGATCAAGTGTCATGAATGACAATTCTCCCCTCAATATGGAACCCATGGGCAATCGCCCGCCAAATCTCGGCCATCGACTTCATGGGCAGTTCATAAAACAACGACCGCATCCGCTCCCACAAGAAACGCTTGCTCCCAGCTTTAGCCCAAGCAGCCTGAAAGAGACGGCACGCTAGTTGTTGCGCCTGGTCAACGGCAAAAGCAAGCATCATCAGCAGGGCAAAGACGACGGATAAATGGTTTTCACCATGACCAAAGTTGTGTTCAAAATGATAGCCTTGGTTCTTCAAGGTGTTGAAGGTCTCGTTTTCGATTTTCCAACGAGCCCTTCCGCCGCGCATTAGGTCAAAGGCGTTGTTTTTGTTAATTACAAAATCTGTGACCCAGGTGAAATGCTGACTCTTGTCTCCTTTGATTTCCCAGTATTCTAAAAAGTTGACCCGTACTTCAGCATTCGATTCGTTGAGTGGCACATCATTGAGAAAGTGAAAACGATGGATAACGCCATCTTTTTGTATCTCAAACTTGATTGTTTCTCCTGTTTCCTGTTTTTGTTCGACATAATCAAACAGATATTTGTGGTCTCCAGGCTTGACGCCCAGAATGAAGCGGAATCCATGACGCTTTATCTCTTGGATGTGTGGCGCATTGGCGCTTAAAGCATCTTCGATGATGACCA
>JAJRVV010000129.1 GCA_024277135.1 Chloroflexota bacterium
AAGGTAATTTGCCCACGGCCGCCTGGAAACGGCAAACACAAGGCGAACCGTGGTCTACCGGCGATGATTATAACCTGGGCATCGGTCAGGGCTATTTGACGGCGACGCCCTTGCAGGTGGCGCAAATGGCGGCGGTAATAGCGAACGGGGGCTTTTTGTACCGGCCGTCCATCATTCATCACATGACGGATGAAGATGGCAATGTGGTGTTGATTGATGAAAACAGCCAGGTGATGGCTCGCGCTCGCCCTGGCCCGAATGGCGAAACAGTTTTGCTGGATGCTGATGGCAATCCGTTAGACGACCCGGCGCTGAACCTGGGATTTGACGAGAATGGCGACTTCATTTTTCGGCCGCAGGTGTTGGGCGCGGTAGACGTGAATCGGGAATATCTGGAAGTTGTGGCGGAGGGGATGCGCCGGGTTAATATGGAAGGCGGCACCGGCGTCTCGTATGTGGAGTGGCTGGATGAATTTGGCATAGCAACCGCCGGTAAAACGGGCACGTCCGAGTATTGTGACAATATCGCCATTGATCGAGGCTGGTGCAAACCGGTGGGCAGCGGCGCCATTCAGCCGACGCACGCCTGGTATGTGGGGTATGCGCCGTATGAAAACCCGGAAATCGTGGTGGCTGCTTTCGTCTTCAACGGCGGCGAGGGATCGAATTGGGCTGCGCCTATTGTGCGGGACGTGATGGCGGCTTATTTTGGGGTGGAGCCGAATCTATCGCCGCCACAATTGCGCGTGTTTGCCACAGAGGAGACGGAGGAAACGTCTGGGCCGTAGTTAATGTACAATTCATTGCCTGATTGTGCTATCATCTACGCATGTCCACAATTGTTCTGGTTCGTCATGGCGAAAATGAATGGGTGAAGAAAAACCGGTTGGCGGGCTGGATTCCGGGTGTGCATTTGAATGAAGCGGGACACAAACAAGCGAAAGCGGCGGCGGCACGGCTGGCGCATTTGCCGGTGAAGGCAATTTATAGCAGTCCGGTGACTCGCTGTGTGGAAACGGCCGTGCATCTGGCCCGTCCGCATAACCTGGAGATTGAGCAGATAACGGCGTTAGGCGAAGTACGGTACGGCGCGTGGGAAGGCAAAAAAATCAAGAAGCTGACGAAAAAGAAGGAGTGGTTCACCGTCCAGTTTTTTCCCAGCCGCTTCCAGTTTCCCGGCGGCGAAGCGTTGCGAGAGACGCAAATGCGGGCGGTGGCGGCGCTGGAATCATTGCACGGCCGTCATCCCGACGATCTCATCCTGGCAGTTTCTCATGCCGACCTGATCAAACTGGCGCTGGCTCATTACTTGGGCGTTCACATTGACCTTTTTCAACGGATCGTCGTCTCGCCCGCTTCGGTGAGCGTGCTGCATTTGGCCGCAAACGGCATGGTGCGGGTGGCCCGCATCAATGACAATGGCCCCCTCAGCGCCCCATCACCGCCGCAGAAGAAGATGGGGAAAAAGAAAGGGAGAAAAACAGCTCATATGGAAACGGTTCACGCGACGACGGCCGTTTCCGAGTCCACTCTCGACGAATCAGAAGAGGAATAGAGCAGCTATGGCTCAACACTTCGAATTGAATCCGGCTACCCATCTGACAGTAGGCGCCATCGGCGAACCCGGCCAGCGTACTTTTTATTTGCAAGGGCGTCGGGCAGCGCAAACGATTTCTCTGATTATCGAGAAGGAACAGGCCTCTATGTTGACCGTCAGTTTTGACTCGTTGTTGACCGAACTCAATGAAAAGTATCCAGTATCGCGCCAGACGCCGGAACCTGCTTGGCGGGACATGCGGCTGCAAGAACCGGTGGCGGCGCTTTTCCGCGTAGGTAATATAGGGCTAGGTTACAACGAAGGCAGCGACCAGGTCGTTTTGGTGGCTTATGAGTTAGTTGATGAAGGGGAAGAGCCAAATGTGGTCAGCTTTTGGGCATCACGGGATCAAATCAAGCTGTTGATCCAACACATACAGGAAGTGGTACAGGCGGGACGGCCGTTGTGCGGAAATTGTGGCCGCCCCATTGATGCTGAAGGTCACTTTTGCCCACAGCGCAACGGACACGCGCACTGACCTGACGATGTATGGCGAAATCTACTGAGGAGTTGGTACAATTCCTGCAAACCGGCTTGATAGAAGCGCTGGGGTACTTGCCTTGGAGTTCTAATTACACTTTTCTGGTGCATGTTTATCAGGAAGATGAGGATATGATGGCAGTGTATAAACCGCGTGAGGGGGAACGGCCGTTATGGGACTTTCCCAGAGGCACATTGCACCTGCGCGAATATGCCGCTTTCCTCATCAGCCACGCTCTCAACTGGCCCGTCGTCCCCCCCACCGTCATCCGCAGCGGCCCACATGGCGCCGGCTCCATCCAACTTTTCATCGATCATGACCCTAACATCCATTACTTCACCTTCGAAGGCGATCCACTGTTCCAAGAGCAGCTACAAAAAATCGTTCTGCTGGACTTTCTCATCAACAACGCTGACCGGAAAGGGGGGCACGTCTTGCTGGAAACCGAGGCGGACGGCCAGCAACCCAACCGGCTGTGGGCCATTGATCATGGCATCTGCTTTCATGCCGAATACAAATTGCGCACCGTCATCTGGGAATTTGCCGGACAACCTATCCCTGCCCATTTGTTGACGGATTTGATAGAATTTAAGAATCGATTCAGCATTAATGGCAGCCAAATCAAACAGCAGTTGCAGAAGATGCTGACCCAGCCGGAAATGACCGCGCTGGAAAATCGGCTGGAGCGCATTATCAAACGAGGCGTTTTCTGGCGGCCCGGCCCTGGCCGACATTATCCCTGGCCTCCCGTGTAAGGCCGGGCCGATCAAAACAGGACAGACCCATGACATATAAAATCCTCGCCATTGACGATCACCCGGAAACATTAGACATCATCATGACCACTCTGGATGCCAGCGGCTATCATGTGATCGGTTCCCGTTCGCCCATTCGCGGATTGGCCCTGGCGGAACGGGAACGTCCCGACCTGATTTTGTTGGATATGAACATGCCGGAAATGGACGGCAAAGAAGTAGCGCAAAAACTGCGCGCGCACCCAGACCTGGCCGACATCCCCATCATCATGTTCACCGCCGAAGGGGAAGCGGCGCAAAAACAGGAAAGCTTTAACATTGGTGTGGATGATTATCTTACCAAACCCACCGACCCCGGCGAAATGATCGAGCGGATTGAATCGTTGATGGCTAATCGTTCGCCGAAATCTCGTTCGCCAACGGGACAGATGGCGGCGACGGTGATGATGGCAGACCTGGACCAGACTGATGGTGAGAAAATGATGGGTTTGCCGACCAATCGGCAAATGATTGCGGTGGTGGGCGCGCGCGGCGGCGCGGGGGCGACAACGGTGGCCATCAACTTGGCGATGAGTATGGCCAGGCATCATTATGCCACCACATTGGTGGATTTGGATGTGAGACAGGGGCATATCGCTCTTTATCTCAACCAGAAATTGGCGGCGGCGGATGGCTTTAATGGGCTGCTAAACACATCAGAAGTGGATTGGCCGATGTTGATTCCGGCTCAATTGAGCGCCTATAATGAGAATTTGCAACTTTTGTTGGCGGATACGAATCTGAATGGCGGCAAGGGGCAGCTGACGGCCGCGCAAGCGCGCGCTCTGGCCGACGCGCTGACATTGCTGGATCGATGTGTCTTTGTGGATTTGGGTTGCGGTCTGTCCACAGCCGGGCAAGTGTTGATGAAGCGGGCCGATCAGGTGATCGTCTGTTTTCGCCCGGAGCGGGTCTCGTTGGTAGCTGCCCGACAGTTTTTGCGCCAGTTGCGCGCGTCGCTGCCCAACAGCGCGGCGCTCCACGCGGTTATGTTTGACGTGCTGGCCAATATCATGCTGCCGCAAAAAGCGGTGGAGAGTTTTTTGGGGTTCCCGGTGATGGCGACGATGGCTTTAACGCCGAAAGAGATAGGGCAAACGACGAACAAGGGGGATGCGTATGTCAATCAGTTTCCCCAGTCAAAGACAACCCGTTTGTTTCATCAAATGGCGCAGCAGTTAGTGAAAAAATAACGCGGCGAGCAAACCCTCCCGGAGGTTTGGAACCTCCGGGAGGGTAGAAAAATTTGTGAATCAATTGGATGCGTTAATCGAACAAGCGATTTCGCTTTTACAAAAAGCGAATTATGTGGTGGCTCTGACCGGCGCCGGCATCAGCACACCGTCAGGTATCCCTGATTTTCGCAGCCCGGCTTCTGGCTTGTGGGAAAGGCATGATCCGGCGGAAGCAGCCTCTTTGGCGGGGTTTAAGCGGGACCCACAGCAGTTTTATGATTGGATACGGCCGTTCGCCCACACCATCCTTAACGCCCAACCTAATCCGGCCCACCTGGCCCTGGCTGAATTAGAAACGGCGGGCAAACTAAAGGCCATCATCACCCAAAACATTGATATGCTGCACACCCGCGCCGGATCAACGGCCGTGCATGAAGTTCATGGTCATCTACGCCAAGTGACCTGCTTGCGCTGTTATGAAATCTTCGAGGCCGGCCCATTTTTGGACGAGGTGGTGCAAAGCGGGGGCGTGCCCCACTGCTCTAGCTGCGGCGGCGTCCTGAAACCAAACGTCATTCTGTTTGGCGAACTGCTGCCGGTGAGCGTGCTGAACCAGGCGCGGCGGGAAGCGCGCGCCTGTGACCTGATGCTGGTGGCCGGATCATCCCTCACCGTCTCCCCTGCCGGAGACCTACCCTATTTAGCTAAACCGACCGGGGCCAGCTTGATCATCGTCAATTTTGAGGAAACCCATCTCGATCATTTGGCCGATGTCGTCATTCATGGAGATGTAGCCGATGTGCTGCCCAAATTAGCGGCCAGTATCAAGGTTTAGGCTGGGGCGTGTCAGTATTCAGTTAGCCAGTATTCAGTATTCAGTAACAGCTAGAATCTTTTGGAAATTGTTAGATGATACAATCGGACGAACGACAACCTTTTACCGCCATTATTGATACGATCAGTTCAGAGACGCTTAAACGGCTGCTCGATGTCAGTATGCGGCTTAGTTCCACCCATCGCCTGGACGATTTACTGTCTTTGGTGATGCAGGTGGCGACGGAACTGACGGATACGCAAAAAGCTTCTATTTTGCTGGTCAACCGTTCCACAGGCAAACTGCATTTCACCGCTTCTACTGACAGCGAAGTGCCGCAAGCTTTTGAGGTGCCGCTGGATAACAGCATCGCTGGCTGGGTGGTGCAGAACGGCCGTACCCTGGTGCTGGGCGATGTGCAGTCCGACAAGCGGTTTTACGCCAACGTAGACCGCGATCTCGACTTCACTACCCGTTCTATGCTGGCCGTCCCCCTCATTACCAACAAAGGCATCATCGGGGCGCTGGAGGTGTTAAATAAAAAAGGCGACGCCTCCTACACTGAGCAAGATATCGGCTTGATGGAAGCGCTGGCCTCCCAATCGGCCGTCGCCATCTTAAACGCTTACCTGTTCCACCAATCCGATCTGCTGGCCGAAATTATGCACGAAATCAAGACGCCGCTCATGGCCATTACCTCGGCTGGCGAACTGCTGTCACGGCCGGAACTGCCCGCCGACAAACATGGCGAATTGGTGGGGATGATCAAGCGAGAATCGTTGCGCGTCTCCCAAATGACAAGGGATTTTCTCGACTTTGCCCGCCTGGAGTCAGGCCGGGAACGGCTAAAGAAAGAGCCGGTGGATGTAGTGGAAATCGTGCAGGATGTGATGCACATCGCCGAATCGCAGGCAAAGGAGCGGGGGATCACCATCACGAAGAACATCGCACCCGATTTCGCCGCCGGCGCAGAGGACGCCCAAATCATTGGCGATCCGAACCGGTTGAAGCAGGTGATTTTGAACCTGGTGAGTAATGCCACCAAGTATAATCGGAGGAACGGCCGTATCACCATCAGCGTCGAACTAAACGGGACCGAGTGCCGGGTGCGGGTGCAGGACACCGGCAAAGGCATCGCCCCGGAAGACGTCGAGCATCTTTTTGAACGCTTTTACCGCATTCCGGGCAGCGAACGGGTATCGGAGGGCAGCGGCATGGGGTTAGCCATTGCCAATAAGATCGTGGAAGCGCACGACGGCCGTATCGAAGTGGAAAGTGTTCTAGGGGAAGGGACGACTTTTGCGGTGTGTTTGCCGGTGACGGCCGTGAGTTCCTAAAAGCGTCGCAATTCCTTCGAAAAAAGAAAAGCATCATCCTCTCAGGCGATTAGATGATGCCTTTTTGTTATCACAGCCTGCTCAGCCAGAGTTCTGTTTTAGTAAGGACACGAGATTGTGGTACAGGCAACGGCCGTGTTTGATGGTGTACTCTCACCAAACGAATTGACGGCCGTGACCACATAGTAATCACCCAGGCGGCCGTTTAAGTCCCAGGCAAACCCAATGGTCAAACCGGTTGCAATTCGATGGGAGTCGTCAAGGGGAATAGGAGAAGTGTTACCCCGATAAACATTATAGGTCACGTTGGGCGTGGCAGGAATCGGCTGCCAGCTTAATATCACATAACTGGGTAATGTAGGAGTAGGCTTCGATGGCGGCCATGGAACAGGCGTGGGCCATTCCGGCTCAGGCTCGATAGTACTCCCTTCTCCATGAAGGCCGTCACCTCCCTCATAATAAGTTGCGATAAGATTCGTTGGCGCTGGGGGAATAGGATCTGCGCCCGTTGTCGAGGCGGCCAAAGCCCGTACTCGCGCCGCCAAGCGCTTGGGCACAGCGGAAAATGACGACCCTTGCCCCCCCATAGATCCAAAGCGTAATCCGCGCTTGTAACTTACGCCAGCTTCAGCCCCGCCAGCACATACGGAATGTAAACCAGTCCCAACGGATTGCCCGCTTGCAGCATTTTCAGCCGCGCCCCGCGTATGGCTTCGCCGATGGTTTGCCGTTCCACCAAGAAACGGCGCAGACATTCCTCGGCAAAAATGACGGCGATGGGTTCAAAGATGGTGATTTCCGTGCCCACAACCCCCGCCGCCCGCGACACTTCCACAAAGCCGCTGACCAGATCAAGCGCCATCTCCGGCTCTAATGCAGTGGTGTGACAGCCGTTGATGAAGATTAACGGCCGTACCTCTCCCCACCTGATCCGTTTGCTGCGTAAATTAGCGCGGGTGATGCGGCTGCCACCCACCGGCCCCACGCTCAAGTAAGGCAAATTGTTTTGTACGCCGCCGTGACAGTAAAAATAAACCGCCTGCGACTCGGTTTGCTTGAGCATGTCCAGGGTGGCATCCCGGTCGTCGGCATACTCCCATCCCAGCCCCATCTTTTTCAGCCGCTTCTCGTGGTTGGGACGGGCGCGGAAATTGGGGTCGGTGGAGACGCTGACCGCCATCCCCGGCGTATCCGGGCTGGAGATCGCCGCCGCTGCATTATCCTCGTCCTGCACGGTGACGGGCAGACCCAGGCTGTGCCGGTAGCCCCAAAAACCGCTGGGGCAGATGATTTTGTCGTCCTCATAAGTGGGACATTCCCCTTGCAGACAGGCGGTTTCGGTCAGATCGCGGCCGTCTTGAATGGCGGCCATGAAATCGGGACACAGGTTGTATTTGGAGGTTTTTAGCCCGTCATCCAGCGGATAATCGTAAAACAGGGCGGCAGGAATGACCAGCCGGGCTGATTTTTTGCTGGCAATTTGCACTTGCCCTGGCTTGAGCATGAGATCGGCCAACGCCCATGCCTGGTCGGCGTCGCCTGCCAGCCGGTTGATGAGAGTGTCGTAGAAACGGTAGCCGCGCAAGGCCAGCCGCACCACATCCTCCTGGAAACGGGCTTCATCAAACTCGCCCTGGTAACGATAGGTATCCCCTTTTTGGTACGGCCGTTCCTCCCCCCATGCCGCCATCCGCAGCCCACCCCGCGCCATCTGAATCAGGTCTTGCAATTCCCCCTCGCCCAACTCGGCGTCATTTTTGAACTGTTCCTCGCCGAAGAAGCGGAAGCCGTGAGTGCCATTGCCGTTGTCATTGAGCATGAGGCTGAGCCGGGTTTGCCCCATGTTCGCCAGTTGACGGCCGTCTAACTTATGCGACAGCATGTAATCCACTTCCGACACCAATGCCGGGCCGTCAGCCGCAGCCTGCGCCACATGCACCGTCACCAGCCGGGATTGCACCAATGTTTGCCGGTAGTAGACGTTGCAGCGCAGCCGGTGGCAGCCTGGCGTCGGCGGCGTTTTGATGGGGAAAAAGAGCCGCCGTACCAGCAGATCGTCATCCACATCTGGCCGGGCAACGGGGGAAACCACTCGAACCGCGCCATCCGGCTGGATACGAATTTCGCCCACCTCTTTTCCCGGCGTCAGTTCAACCTCGCTTTTGAAGGTGAACAGCGCCACTTGTAGCAGCGCTTCCGGCGGCAGTTGGTCGGCAGGCAGTTCCACGTCCTCCGCCTCAATGCTGCCTGCCACCCGCTGGCCCACTTCAAAGATGAAGTAGTAATCGGTTTCCGACGCCAGTGGCTCACCCCCGTCCACCAGCGTTTCCGGGTTGCTTTCATCGGAAAAGCCGGTGCTGACGATACGCTGCGGTTCCGGGGACTCGGAGGGTAGCGCCTCCAAGCCGGGGTCTACGCGAGTTGGCGGCGCGATGGCTAATTCTACCTGTTGGCCGCGTACCACATCGCCGCCCCAATACCGGTCATATGCGGCCGAAAACCCTGATTTTTCGATGGCCCGAAGCAACTGCCGTTTGGCATCCTCGCTCAACGTCTGTCCATCTTCGGCCCACTGTTGGATGATGCCTTCGGGATCGGCCAGGAATTGTTGGCGCAGTTCTTCATCCTCTTGCAGCCATTTCAATACTTGCTTGATTTGGTCTTTGCGATCCAGGTCTTGCAGGAATTGGGGGGCATTGGGCATGGGAACCTCGAATAAACAACCAACAGATAACAGTCAACAGTTAACAATTAACGATTGGCAATTGATAATTGTCAATTATTCGAAGCCTTCATCGGCCTCATCGGGCGCGTCCATGGCGGTGACGGCAGCCCGGACTTCGTCGGGGATGTAGTAGGCGGAGGGCAGTTTGCGGCGACGGCCGTCCAGGAACCAGTCGGCGCTGAAATTTTTGGAGACGCCCACCAGGATGAGCAGCCAGACAAAATAACCAAAAAAGCCGGCGAACAGGCCAATGCCATACGCGCCGAACAAATCGGCGCCTTCCGGGAACAGCTTGAGTATCGCGCCGCCGCCGATGATGCCGATGACGGTGGTCAGGTCGCTGAAGCGGACGTTGGTTTTGCGGTAGCGGTTGATGAAGTAGACGTACCAGCCGATGATGGCGCCAAAGCCGCCAGCGCCCCAAAGTAAAATATCCATGCGTGATCTCCTTATTTGTCTGTCAATGATTCGCGCCAGGCAAAATGGGCGGCGAAGCCGAGGACGGCCGTCACCAGGAACCAGGTCAGGGCATGGCCGTCTGCCAGCCAAAACACAGATAAACTCATCAAAACAGTAGTCAACAGCAAGAGGGCCAGCGGCCGCCATGCCAGATGCGGACCGCGCCACCAGCCCAACAGCCAGCCCCACACCAAGCCTATGCCAGCGCTGCCAATGGTTGTAATCAGAAGAATACCCCCGCCAGAAATTACGGATTTTGGATTTTAGATTGCGGATTGTTCGTTGTTATTTATTCGCTACACCAGACGGAAACAGGATAACATACCTGCCAGAGCATGACAAGGAGTTGACGAAATAATCAAACAGGTTGAAAATACGCGCACACACCAACAATTTTAGTCACAAGTCACTTTTCATTTTAGGCACTTTCTATGTACATAGGCGAAGTAACCGGAAACGTGGTCGCCACTATCAAACATGAAGCGTTTGCTGGTCGTAAACTTCTCGTCGTAGACAAACTCAACCCGGAGGGCGGAATGACCGGGCATTATGACATCTGCGTGGACATGGTCCAGGCGGGCGTTGGCGACCGGGTGCTGGTGATTGACGAAGGCAACGGCGCTCGTCAAGTCCTCAATCGCAAAATCGCGCCCGTCCGCGCCGTCATCGTTGGCATTGTGGATGATGTAGACCTGGTTAACGGCATATCTGGTTAAGGGATCAAGACCCGCTTTCCCAGCTTAGGGTTCAATCGCAAATACCTTTGGTGTTTCGGGAATTGCAATTCCCGAAACATGCCGTCCACAACCATTGGAATATCATTCAGATAGAAATATTCACTCTAACAAAACGTTAAACGACAGCCTGGAGCCGACTTAGCCCCAGGCTGTTTTGGTTGATGCTGGCTGAATTTATGTCACGCTTACGGGAGGATACCCAATTCACTAAACATTGTCACCGTCCCTTCCAGGTCAGACAAATCGCTCAATGAAATGTCCACAGCCTGCGCGTTCAGATCGGCCAATGACGGCAGCAGGGCAGAAATTTTCACCCCTGCCACCACCGGGTATTCGAAGGTTTGCGCGGCAAAGTATTGCTGTCCCGGAACCGAGAGCAGGAACTCAATGAATCTCTGCGCGTTTTCGGGGTGAGCGGCCGTCTGCAAAATGCCCGCACCCGACACCATAATGAGCGAACCAGGGCCGCCGCCGGGCAGGAAATAGTTCCGCGCCGAGAAGTTTTCCCCCTCTTCCGCCAGGAAGCGATGCAGATAGTAATGGTTAACAAAGCCGACTTCCACTTCCCCCGCGCCCACAGCGGCCACGATGGGCGTGTTTTTCTGGTACACCACCGGCTCATTGGCTTGAATGCCTTGCAGCCATGCCTGGGTGCGTTCCTGGCCCCAAATGGCGCGCATCCCCGTTACCATCGCCTGGAACGAACCGTTGGTCGGCGCCCAGCCAATCCGTCCTTTCCATTCTGGCTGGGTGAATCCCCACAAATCATCAGGCAGATCGGCTTCGGTGAGCGTTTCGGTGTTATAAACGACGACGCGCGCCCGGCCGGAAATGCCCACCCAGTTGCCGCTGTCCGCCGCAAAACGGGCCGGAACTTTGCCCAAAATCGCATCGGGCAATGGGGCCAGCAAACCGGCCGCTTCTACCGCGCCCAAACCGCCGGGGTCTTGGGCGTAGAACAGATCTGCCGGGCTGTTTTCGCCTTCTTCCAAAAGGGTGGCGGCCATTTCGGCCGTGCCGCCGTAACGTACGTCCACTTCGATGCCGGTGGCCTCTGAGAATTGGTCAATAATCGGCTGCACTAGACTTTGGCTCCGTCCCGAATAAACGATAAGTTTGTTGGCGTCTTCCGCATCGGCCGCTTCGCCCGATTGGCAGGCGGCCAGCAGCAGGGCGGTGATTAAGCTGATGATGATTAGGGTTCGTTTGCGTTGCATGTTCGGAATTCTCCTCTTGAATGTGCATTGTTTTTGTTTGTGTATTTCATCACACATGGGGAATTATGTAGTGACGGCCGTAGCAAATCAAGACCGGCCTGTTAACTCTCAATTTGGCTGATGTTAAGGTTGACCTTAAGAAGCTATTAAACTGTAACTTAACAAAGAGGTTGAAGGATTTTTAACCGGGGTTCAATTTCAGGGAGGGAGGGCGGCCGTAGCCAAGCCTCCTGCCTACACATCTACTACGATGCGTACGGCGTATGTAATCTGAGGCAATGGAATCGCTCAAAGTAAGATTATTTTTGATTCAATGCGCATGTACGTCGGGAAAAAATGACTTGTAAGTTCTGGCTTGAACCTGTTGCGTTAAGTAAAAATCATGGCTTTTCGCCCAGAGATTTGAACCAAATTCGCAAATTGATCTGAGAGCGGCGTACGATAATAATTGAGGCTTGGCATGAACATTGTGGATAGGGTGGAAGTAAAAATACAAGAAATTGAAATAACAGAAGACACAATCACGGCCTGCCTTATTGACGGCCGTACAATTAGTGTGCCGCTGGTGTGGTCATGGCGGTTATCCGAGGCAACGCCTGAACAACGAGCAAACTATGAACTCATTGGTGACGGCGAAGGCATACATTGGCCAGATATTGATGAAGATATTAGCGCTGAAGGTATGTTATATGGTGCTCCTGCGCCGCGACCAAAACAGCGTGGGGTAAAAATCGTAATGTAAACGAAATGCCAGCAAGTGCATTATGTAAAGTTATCTCCGTTCGTCACTCCCCTCCCTGCTCCGCCGCGTTATCATTCCCCTCCGGCGTAGGCGAACGCTCCGGCGTCGCCGTTGGCGGCGGCGGGTCATAATTGAACAGCGTCGAAATAATCTCAAACGTCGTCCGCCCCGGATACACCGTTACATCCCGCCGGTAGGCGATATCGTCAATCGTCACCAGCAGCCGGTACCGCCCTGCCGGTAAATCCCCAATCACAAAATTCTCCCGCCACACCTCATCTGACCGCACCGATAAATCATACGTTCGCAGCGTGCGCGGCGGCGTGTCTACATCCACATCCACCGGCGTCAAACTAATCGCCGCATTGGGGATTTTGCGTCCCCGCCGATCCACAAACCGTCCCGCCAGCGTGCCATAGCCAATGAACGGCGCTATCCACAGCGCCGGATTGCGGGTGTCGCCATAGCTGTTGCCGCCCACCCGTACCTCAAAATGCAGATGCGGCCCGCTCACCTCGCCGGAACTGCCCACGCCGGCGATCAACTGCCCTTGCTGCACCCGGTCGCCCACCTGCACGAATAACTCCAGCGTGTGCGCGTACAACGTGTACACATCCTTCCCCTGCCACTGCCAATCGTGGCGGATGATGACGGTGTTGCCATAATAGTTGACGCCGTTGCGCGGGCTGGGCAATGGCCCGGCGTAAATCACCTCGCCTGCGGCGGCGGCCCAGATGGTAGCGCCGCTGTCGTTGGGGAAATCGAGGCCGTGATGGATGCGGTAGGGCGCTAATTCGGGGAGCAGCACATCGTTGCCAAAGGGATACCAGTAGATGGGGTAGTTGCGGCGATTGGAGGGCAACGGCCGTATCATCCAATAATGATCATCCGGGTGCAGCGACAACGGCGGCCGGTAGGGCGGCGGCCGTTGCTCCGGCGGCGGTTCCGGCCCGGCGTCCGGCACAAACTGCTGCCGCACCGCTTCTGGCCGGACGCCGATGCCAGCGGGGGTGGGCACGGCCGTCCCCGTCGTGGGCGTCATTTCAGCAGTTGGGGTTGTTTCTGGGGAGAATGATTGCGCGGGAGTGGGGACGGCCGTTTCCGGCGTCAGCGTGGGCAGCTGCGCCAGCGGCAGGCGGGTGGGCGGGGTTACGTTGGTCGCCGAACAGCCCGTCAGAATGAAAAGAAATGCGCCGCCGAAAACGGCCGCAACCCTACCGCCCATCCAATTCCGCCGCATCATACAACTGCCGCATCGCCGCATCCCAGGCCAGCCCTTGCCGCTTCTCAAAATGCCAGAACTGGATCGCCGGGAAAAACGCGCGCCAATTGTCGGCGGCAGGCGTTCGTTGCCAGCCATAATCCGCCGCCAGCGCCGTAAAGTCCACATAATATCCGGCCGGGATCGCCTCTTTCAGCTTGCCGCCTTCATCGTAGAAACGGGGTTCGTCGCCAAAGCGGGCGGTGAAATCCCAGGGGAGCTGGCGCAGCGGTTCGCCCAACGAGCCATCCTGCGCCGCCGCCCGCACGTACACCCGCCAAACCACCTCCACGCCATCCGCCTCCCGTACCACTTCCACCTGCGGCTCAAATCCCAGCGCATCCCGGTAATACAAATCAAACGCCCGCCCCGCCTTGTGCCACGATTCCGCCGGTTGGCCGGGCAGCGGTTTCTGATCCAGCGGCTCAAACAAGTTGTCCAGCCGCCCCAAAAAATCCCAACCGGCGGCGGCGATCACTTCCTGCCGTAACGCCTCGAATGATTGATCTACCTGATCGCTGAGGAAGGGGGCCGGGGCGCTGACATTCATCTCGAACAAGGCGGCGGGCGGGCCATCGGCTGCGGGCGGAGCGATGGCTTCCACAAACAACGGTTCGTCCGGCGCCGGGTCAATCGGCCGCCACCCTTGCAGTAAATCGGGCGACAGGTTGACGGCCGTCCACGACACATCCGCAATCCGCCCCCGCCCGGCCCACACCTGCGGCGCCACGCCCCAGCCATCGGGACTGCCGCCCATCAGAAAATCCTGCCCCGCTTTGTTATGAACGTACACCAGCGAACGGCCGTCCGGGGCAAAAGCGGGGTGGCGGCCTTGCTGCCCCAAACTCAACGGAGGCCCAGCAATCGCGCCATCCGCCGCCAGCGGCAGGGCGTACATCATGGGGAATCCGGCGCTTTCTTCCACGTAGGCCAGCCAACGGCCGTCCGGGGCAAAGGCGGGGTCGCGCTCCTGCAAATCCGGCGTGTTCGTCAGATTCACCGCCAGCGCATCCTCGGCCGCGTCCAGCGACATCTGGAACAGTTCGGGGCTGCCGGCGCGCCAACTGGTGAAGACGATGTGCCGTCCGCCCGGCGACCAGACGGGATCAGCGTCCAGCGCCGGGTCTTCAGTCAGCCGGTACGGGCCGTCGCTCAAATCCGCCTTGACGATGTAAATGTCCAGGTTCTCTGCCCGGTACGATTCGTACACCAGCCATTGGCCGTCCGGCGACCAGCCGGGATGCCCGTCAAACCCCCGGTCGCGGGTGATGCGGCGCAGTTTGCCCTGGGGAAAATTGTAGACGTAAATATCCCAATCGCCGTCGCGCCGGGAGGCAAAGGCGATTTCCCGCCCGTCCGGCGACCAGGCAGGATCGCGATCCGGGGCCGGATCGGCCGTCAGCCGTACTGGCTCCGCCTGGCCGATGGGCAGCAGGTAGATGTCGCCGTTGCCATTGAGGCGTTGGGTGAAGGCCAGCGTGCCCCCTTCGGCCAATGGGTCGGGCGTGGCCCAGGGGGTCAGTTTCACTTCAACAGTGGGCGTCGGCGTCAAGGTTGGCGGCAGGGGGGATGGGGTGGCGATGATGACGCGGGGCAGTCGTTCGGCCACGGCGTCATCCGGCTGCCGCTCCTGGAATTGGAATAAACTAAACACCAGGACGATGAGGACGGTGATGACGGCCGTCGCCCAGCGCATTTGCCTGACTTGCCGGTACGCTTGATTGGAAGACTTGGGAATATGGATGGCTTCTGGGGGCGGCGACGGCCGTTTGACCAGCACCCGTAGCCGGGCCAGGAAAACCGTTTGCCGGGAGGTCAATCGGCGGTTCCACAACCGCCGCCGGGGTTCGGTGCGCCGCCAAATGGCGCGGAGCGGGCGCAGAATGGGCCGCCAGACAAAGCGGGTGAGTAGTTGGCGGAAGGCGATGCCCATCCGACCGAGCAGTGACCAGAACGGCCGTGCCAGCTTCCGGTACAGCCATCTCAATAAATTTGCCAAAGGCGAAACCAGATAGAGCAGCGGCTCCCAAATCAGCAGCACCCAGATATTGCGCAGCGCCAACCCCACCCGGCCCCAAAAACGCCACAGCGGCAACAGTATCAGGCGCAGCGGCCGCCACAGCAGTCGCAGCGGCCACAACAACAACCAAATCAGGGGTCTGGCCCCGGCCCAAAGGCGGCGGCCGAAGTCTTTCAATCGCGCGCGCATCTGCTTGCCAGTGTAGCATACCGGCACACTATGTCAAGTTGGCCCAGTTTTCAGTAGTCAGTGGACGTTTGTCGGCAGTCCATACTGAACACTGAATACTGATCCTAACTCCGAGGATAAGGGACGACGTACCACAAAATGAACAAATAATGCGCCAGACTGCCGCTCAGTACAAACAGGCGCCAGATTTCGTGGTGGCCCAGCACGCCGGGCCAGGGGTCGGGTGATTGGCGGTAGTAGATGAAAAAACCGCCGGTGTAGATGACGCCGCCCAACAACAGTAGCAGCCACGCCGCCAAAGGCAGGATGGGCAGCATGTTGGCGTCCAGCACCAAGGGAACCACGCCGCCCCATCCTAAAATGACGTAGATGGCGGTGTTGAGAAAGCCATGAATGCGTTGGCGGAACAGTTTGAGTGCAGAACCAACAGCGACGACGCCCCACACGGCCGTCAGTACCCGCCAGCGCCAGGGTTGCGGAAATAAATTGAAGACAATGGGCGTGTATGAACCGGCGATGAGCAAAAAGATGGCGATGTGATCCAGCCTATTTAGCCGCATCCGATTCGCTTCGCTCGTTTTTACCCCATGCAGCAGGGCGCTGGCGGAAAACAGCAGCGTCAGGCAAATGCCATACACCAGCATGGACAACAAGCGCGGTAGATCGTGGCGGGTGGCGTTGAGCAGGACGGCCGTGCCCACTGCCGCACCCAACATTCCCACCAGATGCGTCAACGCATTCACCGACTCTAAAAGATAACGAGACAATTTCATCAACATCGCCTCCATTTTAAGCGGGACATATGGCGCGCCACAACCTTTCTCAGGAAACGCCTACATAGTCCAAACTGCCTGTTTGCAATGAGTAAATGGCTACACTATAATTCGATCAATCTTAAAGAGGCGGCCAGAAGTGGGGCTGGCAGTCTCGACAGCATCAGGACGTGAAATGTAACATGATAGAAGCGCCCCCAAGCGAACACCAGCCAGAACCGGCTGAACTCATACCAGACCTGGCAGAAATGCCCATGGAAACGGCGCTAAAAAACTCGGCGCAGCCGCCAACCGAAGCCGTTATCCGCGAAATTATCGAAACGCTGCTGTTGACCTTTTTCATATTTTGGATCGTCAACAGTTTGGTCGGCCGTTACCGGATTGATGGTACCAGCATGAACCCAACCCTGGAAAACGGCCAATATCTGCTCATCAACAATGTTTCTTATGCGCTGGATGATCCGGAGCCTGGCGACGTCATTGTCTTCCACCATCCACGCAACGAACTCAACTTGATCAAACGGGTGATCGGTTTGCCGGGAGATCGCGTTGAAATCAGCAACCAGAAAGTATCGGTGAACGGGGTCGTTTTGGACGAACCGTACATCGCCGCCGAACCCACCTATGCCAGCAGTTGGGATGTGCCGGAAGGGGAGTATTTTGTTCTGGGGGACAACCGGAACAATTCCAGCGACTCCCATTCGTGGGGATTTTTGCCCAGGGAAAATATCGTAGGCAAGGCGATGGTCATTTATTGGCCGCCGTCTGATTGGGCCAAAGTGCCGCATTTGAATGCGTTGAACTAAATATGAGTATACCGCCGGAAGAGATCAAATCATTGGTGCGCCAGGTTGTCACCCGCACGCTAGGCGCATCTTCTCCCGGTTCTGCCCGCCGACCAAAACGGATTTTGTCGGCGGATGATGTGACGGCGATGCCGACCCATTCGGTGCAGGCGGTGGCGGCGAATACGCTGATTACGCCGTTGGCCCGCCAAATTGCCTTAGAGCGGCACATCCGCCTGGAACAGACGGCCGAACGGAACATCGGTTCCGTCCGTTCCCCCATCGCCACCGCTCCCACCCCGCAGCCACACCTGAAGATCACCGGCCAAACGACGGTCGCCATCGGCGCCGATCATGGCGGGTATGAGTTAAAGGGGTTGCTGATGGGCGTGTTAGCGGAGCAGTACCGGGTGATTGATTGCGGCGCTTACAGCAAAGAGTCGGTGGATTATCCCGATTTCGCTTATGCGGTGGCTCAACTGGTGGCCGACGGCCGTGCCTGGCGGGGCATCATCATTGACGGCGCCGGCATCGGCAGTTGTATGGCGGCCAACAAAGTTCCCGGCGTTCGCGCCGCTATGTGTTATGATCAGGCAACGGCCGTCAACAGCCGCGAACACAACAACGCCAACGTCCTCACCCTGGGCGCAGGACTCATCGGCCCCAACCTGGCCCGGCAAATCGTCACTGCCTGGCTCAACACCGAATTCGCCGGCGGCCGTCACGCCCGGCGGGTAGACAAAATTGACCAAATCGGGGCCAGATTCGCAAAATGAAAACGAAAAACGAAAAACGGTACTGGAGAAGCATTACGTTTTACGTTTTTCGTTTTATGGCAAACCCCTTAAAATCCTGAAGAGCCGTTGTTCATTGTTCATTATTCATTGGTAATTGGTCCATGTACGATCAGGCAACCGTCGAAGCCATAATTGAAGAAATCACCCGCGAGGCGCTGTTGCGGCTGCAACAAAAGCCCAAACAACCGGCTCCTAATTGCAATTGCCAGGGGGGAACCTGTGTCCGCGACTGCGCCGACAAGGTAGACCAGGTGGTGCAGGCAGGCGCCAACCGCGTCACTGCCACCCTGGGCGCCCGGCCGCAAAACAACGCCATCGCCGGCATGATCGATCATACCCTGCTCAAGGCGGACGCATCCCAAGACCAAATCGCCCAGCTTTGTTACGAAGCCCGCACCCATCATTTTGCTTCCGTTTGCGTTAATCCGGCTCATGTCAAACTGGCCGCCAGCCTGCTCAAAGATTCGGACGTGGACGTGTGTACCGTGGTCGGCTTCCCTCTGGGAGCCACGCCGCCCACCGTTAAGGCGTTTGAAACCCAGCAAGCCATCCGGGACGGAGCCACTGAGATTGATATGGTGATCAATATCGGCGCGTTAAAATCAGAAGATTACACGGCCGTCTACGAAGATGTCGGCTCGGTGGTACGCGCCGCCCACGCGGGCAACGCCATCGTCAAAGTCATCATCGAAGCTGCCCTGCTCAACGACGAAGAAAAGGTGGTCGCCTGCCAGCTATCCAAAGCTGCCAGCGCCGATTACGTCAAAACCTCCACTGGCTTTGGCCCTGGCGGGGCCACCGCCGGCGATGTGGCTCTAATGCGCCGTGTCGTCGGCCCGCAAATGGGCATTAAAGCGGCCGGCGGCGTCAAATCCCTGTCTGATGCCCAGACCATGATCGCCGCTGGCGCCACCCGAATTGGCGCCAGCGCCGGCGTCCGCATCTTGCGTGAGGCGGGAGCTTAATCAAAAGGGATTATTTATGAAATGTCAACAATGTCAGATCGGCCGTTACCATACTACCAAAGCTCCATTTCTCCATAAGCTCAACGGCCAGATCATGGTTTTGCCGGATGCCCCAGCCTTTACCTGCGACATCTGTGGTCATACGGCCTACACTGATAGTTTTTTGCATCGCATGGAATTTTTGATTGATCGGATGGAAGATGTGGATTCCACCGGCAGCTATAAACCGGTCAAACTCTCGCCCAACGAGAAAACTGGCTGGCAAACCACGAGAAGGAGTCGGTAATCTTGTCTGTTGAACTTCGCAGCTACGTATTTCTAGACAGTTTGCAATCCCAACATGCCGCCTATTTGGGCACAGTCGCTCGCGGCTTTTTGCCCATCCCTGGCGACGCATCTCTCTGGATTGAAATATCGCCCGGTATCGAAATCAACCGCATCACCGATATTGCCCTGAAAGCAACCCCGGTCAAACCAGGGATGCAGATTGTGGAGCGGTTGTATGGCTTGTTGGAAATTCATTCCAGCAGCCAGGCGGATGTCCGCGCCGCTGGTCAGGCCATCCTGGACGCGCTCGGCCTGCGGGAAGAAGACCGGATTAAACCGCGCGTGGTATCCAGCCAAATCATCCGCAATATCGACCCGCATCAGGTGCAGTTGATCAACCGGATGCGGTTTGGGCACATGATTTTGGCCGGTCAAACCTTGTATGTGATGGAAGTGCAGCCGGCCGCCTATGCCGCCCTGGCCGCCAATGAAGCGGAGAAACGGGCCGATTTGAATATCCTCGATGTGCGCGCTTTTGGCAGCTTTGGCCGGGTTTATCTGGGCGGTGAGGAACGAGATATTATGGCGGGTTATCAGGCCGCGATTGACGCTATTGAAAGCGTCAGCGGCCGGACGCCGGAAGATAAAAAAGCAAAAGAATAGAAATCATTCAGACCCTAAGGGTTTTTGAAAACCCTTAGGGTCTAATTTGGGTGACGAAGGAGACGAATATGAGTGAAGCATTGGGAATGATTGAATGTCGCAGCTTTTCCGCCATGGTGGAAGCTTCAGATGCGATGGTGAAAGCGGCCCGCGTGGAATTGGTCGGTTATGAGAAGACGGGCGGCGGTTTTGTGACGGCGATTGTGCGCGGCGATGTGGCCGCGGTGAAAGCGGCCGTGGAAGCGGGCACGCGCGGCGCTGAAAAAGTGGGCGAAGTGGTTTCCGTCCATGTCATCCCGCGCCCGCATGATAATGTGGACCGCGCCTTGCCGCTGGGACGGCCGCCGGCAGTCGAATGAACAATTAACAATGAGCAATGAGCAAATGTTTGTCAATCGCTCATTGTTCATTACGCATTAAATTATGTTTTTAGGAAAAATAGTGGGCACGCTGGTTTCCACGCGCAAAGAAGCGTCGTTGGATGGCTTGAAATTCCTGGTTGTGCGCCGCCTGACCATTGAGAACGAAGCCGAATCGGGCTATGTGGTGGCGGCGGACGCGGTGGGCGCGGGTGTGGGCGAGGTGGTGATGGTCGCCACCGGCAGCTCCGCCCGGCAGACGGTGTACACGGATAAACGGCCGTGTGACGCCGTCATCATGGCCATTGTGGATACCTGGGAAGTAGACGGCAACGAAAAGTACAACAAGGTAAACGAGTAACGAATGACGCCAGTTACCGAAGAAAAACGGGCGCAGTTTCAGCAGTATATCGAGCAGGTGTTGGCCCCGGAGACGGCCGTTAAAGCCGTCATCGGCATCGGCAGCATCGCCACCGGCCACATGAGCCCGGCCTCTGATATTGACGCCATCATTTTCCTCGACCCGCTGGATTTGTACATCGCCCCGGCCGAAGCCATCTGGCAGCCAGAGGACGACACCTATTACACCATTTTTAACGAGACGGCCGTGGGCATCGCCTTTGACTTTGTCCGGCTGGATTGGCAGACCTGGGCCGACCCCGATTTCGTCTGGCTGGAAGGTCGCAAAGCGGAACTGAGCGGCGGTTGGATCGCCTATGATCCCGCCGGGGAAGCGGCGCAGCTTATCGCCCAACGCACCGCTTACGACGATGATACCCGGCTCAAACGGCTGGATGACGCCATCATCTGGTTGGATCAACATCTGCATGGGAAACTGGAGACGGCCTGGGAAAAACTTGGCCCGGCCATCGCCCACGACCGGCTGGCGGCGGCTTACCATTACCTGGTGGACGCCCTGTTTGCCTACAACCGCCGCTGGCGGGTTTGGCGCAACCGGGAAATGCAGACTTTGCTCGCCTTGCCCTGGCTGCCGGACAATTTTGCGGAACGGGTATTGACGGCCGCCAACGCGCCTTCGCTGGATCACGCCGGCTATCAGACCCGGATTGAACAATTACGCGCCCTTTTCAACGAGTTATTAGCCCGGCTCATTGCCGATGGCGAATACTCGCGCGCGCCGATTGATCAGGCGTTTATGCGCCAGAACGAGGAGCCGGGCCGCTCCTGGAATCTGGACGAGTGGCAGAAATTTCACCAGATACGCAAACTTTCGTTGAGCGGCCGTAACGGAACCAATTTATGATGGACGATACTCAAATCAAGAGCATTATCAACCGGGTGATGGAGGCGGTGGGGGAACGGACTACGCCGCCGCCCCCGTCACGGCCGTACCGCGTCAACACCGCTGCTTACGGCGCGCCCGATCCCCCGCCTTCCTCTGGCGACAACGGCGTCTACCCCACGCTGGATGAAGCTGCGGCCGCCGCCAAAGCTGCCTTTCACCGGCTCAATACCCTGCCCCTGACCATCCGCCAAGATATGGTGGCCCACATGCGGCAGGCGGGGCGGGAATATGCGGCCGTCATGGCCGAAATGGCCGTGGAAGAAACCGGCATGGGCCGGGTTGAGGACAAAATTCTCAAAAACATCCTCAACGCCGACAAAGCGCCAGGGACGGAAGCTCTGGAAACGGGCGCGTGGAGCGGCGATGGCGGCCTCACCATCACCGAATACGCCCCCTACGGCATTATCGGTTCGCTGACGCCCAGCACGAACCCCACCAGCACCGTCCTTTGCAACGCCATTTCCATGGTTGCCGCCGGTAATGCGGTGGTGTTTAACGCTCATCCCGGCTCCAAGCGGGCTACCAACTTCACCGTGCAAATCATGAACCAGGCCATCCTCAAAGCGGGCGGCCCGGCCGATTTGCTGACCTGCGTGGCCGATCCCACCCTTGAATCGGCGCAGGCGTTGATGGTACACAAGGACATCCGCCTGCTGACGGTGACGGGTGGGGCGGCGGTGGTGAAGGCGGCGATGCGCTCCGGTAAACGAGCCGTCTGCGCCGGGCCGGGCAACCCGCCGGTGGTGGTGGATGAAACGGCCGACATTGAACAAGCGGGCCGCGACGTGGTGATCGGCGGTTCGTTTGACAACAACATCGTCTGCACCACGGAAAAAGAGACCTTTGCCGTGACTTCAATTACCGATGAACTGATCAGCGTGATGACGCACAACGGCGCGGTGAAAATCAACAAGTGGCAGTTTGAGCGGCTGTGGCGGGCGGTGACGGTGAAGGATCGGGGGCCGCGTAAACACGCCGACATGAACAAAGCGTTTATCGGCAAGAATGCGGCGGCGCTGCTGGCGGAAATCGGGATTTCGGCCGGGCCGGAAGTGCGGCAAATTGTGGTTGAAGTGGACGCGGATCATCCGGCAGTCTGGTCGGAGCAGATGATGCCGATTATGCCGGTGGTGCGGGTGGCGAACGCGGACGAGGGGATTGATCTGGCGGTACAGGCGGAGCATGGTTTCCGGCATACGGCCGTCATGCACTCCAAAAACCTGGACAACCTCAGCCGCATGGCCCGCGAGATGGATTGCAGCATTTTTGTAAAGAACGGCCCTTGTTTGGCCGGATTGGGGTACGGCGGCGAAGGGTTCTGCTCCTTCACCATCGCCAGCCCCACCGGCGAAGGGCTGACCAATCCACGCAGCTTCAGCCGCATCCGGCGCTGCGCGTTGGTGGATTCGTTCCGTATCGTGTGAGGTTAGGTAGTGAGTCGTATTCGGTATTCCGTGTTCAGTTTATAAACGGGTTACTTGACTAGAGAGGGGAAACCTGATGAGCGCCAAATTTGGCTCCCGCCAACAATTAATTGACCTGGACTTGTTCACTGATGCTTATCGCGTCACCGGCTTTTCCTATGTGGGCGTGGGCGGCATTCATGCCGAGCTAGGGAATCCGAATACCGATTTCCTGGAATTGAAAGATGCGTATATTTCCCGCATCCATCAGCCGGGAGAGATCGTCGTCAGTTACAAGGTGGCCGCTTTTCGCAAGGACAATATCAATTTTATCGTGTTGAAGGATCGGCGGGATGGCATTCCGGTGGGCACGCAGCACGGCCGTTCCATTTTCACGCGCGGCCGTCCCGTTCCCGCCTTCGTCACCGTCCCCTCATTCGAAATTCAAGGGGAAATCATCCACGACGGCGCTGTGGCGCCGCGCGAGATCCTGGTGCAGTCCATCGGCCGTTTCCAACTGATCTTCAGCGCCAAAGCCTCCGCCTCCCTTTATCCCGACATTTCTTACAGCGGCGACTTGATTCTGGTACACAAAAAGCGAATTGGCGTCTTTTGCCTGGGGACAAACCGCGCTTAGCCTTTTCATCCTCAGGAAGCTATGCTACTATGTCTGGAACAGGCATAACTGTTAAGGAGACCCCGTCGTGGCCCGGATTTACGTAATTGATGATGATGAACAACTGCTGCGCATGGTCGGCCTCATGTTGGAGCGGGGCGGCCATACCGTCACCCTGTTGAGCGATCCGATCAAAGGCATGGAGCGGGTGAAGCAGGACAAGCCCGACTTGCTGGTGCTGGATGTGATGATGCCGGCGATGAGCGGGCATGACATCACCCGGCAGCTGCGCGATACCAAAGGGCTGGAAAATTTACCCATTCTTATTCTCACCGCCCGTTCGCAAGAGATTGACAAAACCACCGCCCTCAAAATCGGAGCCAACGATTATTTGAGCAAGCCGGTCACCAGCCAGGAATTGATTGAGCGGGTAGATCATCTGCTGACGCAAAAGCCAGACAGTTTCAGCCCGGATGAAGGTATGGTCATTTCCTTTTTCGGACTTCGCGGCGGCGTGGGAAAAACGACGTTGGCCGTCAATCTGGCGGCCGCTTTGCGCAGGTTGAGCCAGCAAGAGGTGTGTTTGGTTGACTTATCCCCATCGGGCAGTCAGGTGATTATGCACTTGCGCCTGCAAGCCCGCACCACCTGGGCGGATGTCATCAATGGCAATGAGCCGCTGGACTGGAGCAATTTGAAGAACCATTTGGTCATCCACCCCACCGGCTTACGGATTTTGGCGGCTCCGGCGCGCCCCGCTTCTCCCAATGAACCTTCGGCGGAGGCGATTGTGACCATGTTGGAAATGTTGCGAGACAATATGGTTTTTACGGTGGTGGATTTGCCGCCGGTTTTGTCGCCGGCATTTATGGCGGCGCTGGAAACGACGGATATAGCGCTGCATGTGCTTTCGCCGGATGTGGTGTCGGTGCAGACGGCCGCGCAGCTCAACCGGCATCTCACAAAGACCGGCATCTCCTTCCGCCAAAAATCCCTCATCTTAAACCAAACTGTTCCGGAAGCGCAACTGCCCAAAGCTACTGTAGAGCGGGGGCTGAACGCCCGCATTGCCTTTCATGTGGAGCATGATCCCAACCAACTGCGCGCCCTGTCCCAGGGTGTGCCCCTGGCTTTGACCACCGCCAAATCTCCCTTGCCTTCCATGAGCAAACGAACCGCCAGCGTCATTTGGAAGCGCGTCACCAGCTAGAGAGCGATTTCGTGTCCCCTAACCTGACTGATCCGGCATTGGCCCTGCTTGAATTTGACAGCATCGCTGTTGGCATTGAAGCGGGCGATGCTATGATCAAGCAAGCGCCGGTAACGCAAATCCACGCTGGCACCATCCAGCCCGGCCATTACCTGGTTTTGGTGACGGGGGATGTGGCTTCGGTTGAAGAAGCGGTGAAAGCGGGGCGGGAAATGGGGCAGGACTGCTTGCGCGACGCCTTGTTTTTGCCCAACGTCCATCCCGGTGTGGTGAATGCGCTGTATAACGGCCGTCATCCCATCAAAAGCGAAGCGTTGGGCATTGTGGAAACGGGCACGGTGGCGACTGCCATCCGCGCCGCTGACGCCGGCCTGAAAGGGGCCGAGGTGACGTTGGCGCAACTGCGGTTGGGGGATGGCCTGGGCGGCAAGGGGTTGGCGCTGTTCACCGGGTTGGTGGCGGATGTGGAGGCGGCGGTGGAGATGGGCACGGCCGTGGCCCAAGACCAGCTTTTCCGCCACGCCATCATCTCGCAGTTGGATGGGGAGATGAAAGAGAATGTGGAGGGAGACGGCCGTTTCGGCAGCCGCTTCAACTGGGAGAATTTCTAATGCAGTTAGCCCGCGTCATCGGCACCGTCGTCGCCAGCCAAAAGTGCCGCGATCTGGACGGGATCAAATTCCTCATCGTGCAGCCCCTTACGAAGACGCAAGAGCCGGTGGGCGCGGCCGTCGTCGCCGCCGACGCCACCTTCCAGGCCGGGCCAGACGAACTCGTCTTCATCGTCGGCAGCCGCGAAGCGGCGCAGGCCATGCCGGAGCCGTTTGTGCCGGTGGATCACGCCATCGTGGGCATTGTGGACGACGTGGCATTGGCGAACAACAACACCGGTTTTTAACCGTATACAAGGGTTTATCCAATGGAAATTCTTGATAAACCCGTGTTTTTCATCATATCCCGCCTGTTTTGCGGGTATGTCCTTGGATACAAAGATTTATCCCGAATTTTACGCCGGATATGACCGATTTTCAAGGTTTATCAAGAATGCAGTCGGGTTAATAATAGTTGGCAGGGCTTATCAGCGTTGACTAAAAACAGGCGGGTTAGTTTGGCAGTTGCGTGCAATTTTTACCCAAAATGGTTTAACAATTTGAGGCGATTCTGTTTTTGGGCGCGGGCTGGCCGGCGAACTTTTTTGTTGTGCG
>JAJRVV010000130.1 GCA_024277135.1 Chloroflexota bacterium
ATGCCCGCCAATTGGGTATGGATGCGCTCAACAAGTTTTGCAATACGTTGGAATCATGGCAAAAAGAAATCGTCAATTTCTTTGAACATCGCATTACGAGCGGATTTGTTGAAGGAATGCATAGCAAAATTCGGGTTCTGAAACGGATTGCTTGTGTTATTCCCCACTATGCCCATTTTCGGCTGCGAGTTATTGGTTTTTGTGGCTAACCCCATAAAAGCTCAGAGAACCAAAATTATCTAAATGTCTCTAACAACAAAAAATTGGAGATACAACTTGCATCTCCAACCTTTTAATCTACTGGAATATTGGCGTGTTGGATTAACGACTTAACAAATACACCCATCAACGCTCAACGCGCGCGCCGCGCCAAAACGCCACATAACCTTTGATATTAGCCGCCGCCGATTTCGGCTCAGGATAAGTCCAGGCCGCATCCCGATTCACCTGGCCGTCTACCGCCACATGGTAATAGCTGGCCGTCCCCTTCCAGGGGCAAATGGTGGGGGTGTCGCTCTTTTGCAAATACTCCGGGTTGACCGTATTCAGCGGAAAGTAATGGTTGCCTTCCACTACCTCAGTTTGATCGCTTTCAGCCAGAACTACCCCGTTCCATACCGCCTTCGCCATGTTTGTCTCCTGATTTCAGCCAATGGGTGGCTCGGCCGTAAGAATTTTCAACAGCGCCTCAAAACGCTCCCGGCAGTCGGGACACATATCCACGTGGCGCTGCACCAAAGGCATCAGCGCCGCCGCTTCTTCATCATCAGCCACCAATTCCACGAACTCGTCTAGTTGGGCAAATGCTTCTTCGCAGGTGTACTCCACCTCGCGGGTTTTTTCCAGCATCTCCAACAATTTGCGGACACTTTTTTCGTCCATACTCTGACCATTAGCCACAGGTGCGGATAACACGGCCGTTCTAGTAAACGGCCGTACCTTCCCCAACTGGGCTTGTAAAATCTGCATCAATTTATCCTTCAAACTTGCCATGTTCGTTTAATTGACGGTTCGTGTCCTCAACTTCTTACCTGCTCATTTTGGTCTTTAGGATTTCAGGGTGGTTGCTGTTCTCTGTGGCTAATCCTCCAATTTGTTGCTCAATCAGGAATCAAAAACAGCCAGCACATCGGCCGGGGTCAATCCTTCATCTGCCAGCGCCTTTTTCAGCTTCAGCCGGGCGTCGTGCAGCAATTTATACACCGCATTCGGTTTCATTTGCAGTAGTTTGGCCACCTCAGCCGCCGGTTTCCCCTCAAACACAGACGCCACCAGCGCCGAGCGTTGTTTAGCCGTCAGCGCCTGACGAATCAACCGCTCCACATGGCCCATCATCTCCACCTGCGCCGTTCGCTTTTCCGGCAGCGGCGCCGGGTCGGCCACCAGGCTGGGCGTGTAATCGCCGTCGCCGATGTCCATGATGCCATCCAGTGAAGAATCCTGCCACCGCTTACGGCGCAGTTCGGTCAACGCCACCGATACCGCGATTTTATGCGCCCAGGTGGTAAACTGGCTGCGTCCGGCAAAAGTGTCGAGTTTGTCCAAAATTTTGAGGAGCGCTTCCTGCACAAAATCTTCCGCCAATGCGTCAAATTCGGGCGCATTGGTATTAACCCGGCCCAGCAAACCCCGCCGCAAGCCAGACAGTAAAATCAGGCGCAGATCAGTCAAAGCCAGGTCGTGGGCTTCGCCGTTTGTTCGTAGATCAGCTAACCATTGTTCATTGGACCGTTTCACGCGAACTCCTTTGGCGGGATTATACCCGAATTTATTTTTTGGGGTGACAGGTTACGGAAATTAACAATGAACAGTTAACAATTAACAATGAACAAATCAACAAAGGAATCAACATGGAAAAATTTGACTTAATTGTGATTGGCGCCGGGTCTGGCGGGCTGACGGCCGTAGACTTTGCCGTCAAATTGGGCGCGCATGTGGCGCTGGTGGAAAAGCACCGCGTCGGCGGCGACTGCACCTGGACCGGCTGCGTGCCCAGCAAGGCGCTGCTGCACGCCGCCAAAGTAGCCCAAACCGTGCGCGAAGCCGCCCAAATCGGGGTGACCGTTGGCCCGGCGCAGGTGGACATGACCCAGGTGCGCGACTACATCCAAAGCCGCGTCGCCGAGATTTACCGGCAGGAAACGCCGGACGCGCTGCGCCAGGATGGCGTGGAAATGATATTGGGCGCGGCGCAGTTCGTGAACGCGCATACCGTTCAAGCCGGAACCCGAACCTTGACCGCCCCCAAGTTCATTATCGCCACCGGAGCGCATCCGGTGACGCCGCCCATCCCCGGCCTAGATGCGGTGGATTTTCACACGTACCAGACGATTTTCCAGAACGGCCGTCTCCCCCAACATCTGCTCGTTTTAGGCGCGGGGCCGGCGGGGTTGGAGATTGGGCAGGCATACGGCCGTCTGGGAGCGCAGGTGACGTTGATTGACGAAACCATCCTCCCCGGCGTAGATGCAGAAATGTCTGACGTGTTGGCTAAAGTGTTAGCCGATGAGGGCGCGCGCTTTGAGGCCGGGCTGACCACGTCCGTCACCCAACAAGGCGAACATTTTTCCGTCCAGGTCAACGGGCAAACGATCAGCGGCGACATGCTGTTTGTCGCCGCCGGCCGCCGCCCCAACGTGGCCGGGCTGGGACTGGATAAAGCGGGCGTCCGCTACAGCGGGGCTGGCATCGCCATTAACGACTATCTTCGCACCAACCAAAAGCATATCTTCGCTGTCGGCGACTGCACCGGCGGTTTCCAATTCACCCATTACGCGGGCTGGCAAGCGTTTACGGCCGTGCGCAACGCCCTCCTCCCCGGCCAGGACAAAGGGGTGCGGGCGGCCGTCCCCTGGGCCGTCTTCACCGATCCCGAAGTGGCCCAGGCCGGACTCACGGAAACGGCCGCCCGCCAGCGGTTTGGCGACCAGATCGGCGTCGCCAAACTACCCCTCAGCCAAGTGGATCGCGCCATCACCGACAACCAGACCGACGGCTTCATCAAACTGATTCACCAGTCCAACGGCCAACTGCTAGGCGCGACTATCGTCGCCGCCCATGCCGGTGAACTCATCGCCGAATTTGCCCTGGCTTTGCAGCAGGGGCTAAAACTGCGCCACCTGGCCCAGGTGATGCACGTCTATCCCACGCTGGGGATTGGGGCGCAGTTGCTGGCGGCGGATTGGGCCACGCGGGATTTTCTGAACAGCGGCACGGGACGCATCGCCTTGCGGCTGGCCGGGTTGACGCCCGGCCGTCCCGCCATCGAGCCGCCTCCTAATATCGCTCTCAGCCCCAGGTAAATTCCGCCAGCAAGGGGAAATGATCAGAAGCACGCCTGACCGCATCCGGCTCCGCCGCCACCCGGCAATCCGCCAGCCGCGCCGCCATCTGACCGTCGGCAAAAATGTAATCGTAGCGGGTGGTGGGATTGATCGTCCACCAGGTGAAGCCGTCGGCGTCGGGGTAGCAGGCGCGGAAGCAGTCGCTGTAGCCCGCCCGTAGCAGCCGGGGAATTGCCAACCGGAAGATGAGCCGCAGTTGCAGCAGCATCAGCCGTCGCATCCGCGCCGGGTTGCGGCTTTGCAACACCCGGTCGCCGGGGGCGATGGCGTTGAGATCGCCGACGATGAGGTGGGGGCCGGGATCGCTCTCCCGAATGATTTGCAGCAGTTTGCCCACCGCCTGCCAGCGCCGGATTTCAAAAGGGAGCAGCAGGTAAGGTAGAAAATGGGCGTTGTAGAGGGTGAGACGGCCGTTCCCCGTGTCCAGTTGCGTCATCAAAACCGCCTGCGTCAGCGGCGGCGTGTTGTGAATGCGCCAATCAACGATGGGGAAGCGGGAGAGAGTGGCAATGTGCCGCTCGCCGCTGCCCCGCGCCCAGACGTGTTGATAGCCCAACGCCTCCGCCAGCCATTGCGCCACTTCCCGGTCATCCGCCTCCGTCAGCGCCACCACGTCCGCCCCAACGTGCGCCAGCACATCCCGGATGGCGGCCATCTGTGCCCGCCCGCCGAATTCAAGGTTGTAGGTGAGGATGCGTAGGGTCATTGAGCTTGTCAGACCTGCGAGGTTTCCGAAACCTCGCAGGTTTCGTGCCATAATTGGGTGGTGAGGATGCCCATGAGCAGGCGGCTGTGGTCGGCGCGGCCGTCCCCATGTTCCAGCCGCAGTTCCGTTACCATGCCCACGTTAAAATAGCCCGTTTCCGCCAAAGATACGGGATGCAAAGCCTCTTCCGCCCAAATGGGCAGTTTCTCCAACCGCCACCACGCCGCATGGGGGCTGGCGAGTCCTTGCTTGGAGCGATGGGCGACGGCCGTGGGCAAAATCCCGGCCATCCCCTGCCGCAAAACCCACTTGTTCATCGCTCGGTTCAGCTTTAGGCCGGGCGGCAGTTGGGCGCAAAATTCCCACAACTTATGATCCAAAAACGGCGGCCGCGCTTCCACCGAATGCGCCATGCTCATCCGATCCACCTCCAAATTGATGAAATCGGGCAGGCGGGTAGCGGTTTCCAGGGCGATGAATTGGTGCAGGGGGAACGTTTCACTGTTCAGCGTCCAGTAATCAATGTCTAGTCTCCAGTCTCCAGTAACCAGTAACCGCTCCACCACGTCCGGCTCCGCCACCTCATGCCACAGCCGGAACCGCTGCGCCAAATTCGTCGTGCCACGAGCCAGGACGCGGCGGCCAGCGGTCGAGATGGGCAGGGGCAGCCGGGCGACCAGTTGGCGCAGGGAACGAGGCAGGGGGAGGAACGGCCGTACCCGCCGATCCCCATCAAACCAATGATAGCCCCCCAGCAGTTCATCCGCCCCTTCCCCGGTGAGAATTACCTTGAAGCCCGCTTCCCGGCAGGCGCGGTAAAGCAGGTAGATGGGGATGCTGGTGGCCGAACATTGCGGCGATTCCAGGTGGCGCGCCACGTTTGGCAAGTGGTCGAAATCAGCATCGGTGAAGGTGAGGGTGTGGTGGCGGCTGCCGATGGCCTGCGCCGTCTGCGCGGCATAGGCAGACTCGTCGTGGCTGGCGGCGGCGAAGGCGATGTGGAAGGTGTGGATGGGGCCGCTTAACTCGGTGAGCAGGGCGGCCAATGCGCCGGAATCCACGCCGCCGCTGAGTAGGGAACCGACGGGCACATCGCTCATACGCCAGGCGGCGACGGCTTCCTGCAGGTGAGCCATGAATTGAGCCGCCGCTTCCCGTTCATCCAGGCGGGGACGCTCGGCGGCGGCGGGAAAGCGGAGCTGCCAGTACGGTCGTATCCGCACCGCCCCATCTTCTACCACCAGCAAATGAGCCGCCGGCAACTGGCGCGCGCCGGCAAACATCGTCAGCGGCGTGGGAACCCAGCCCCAGCGGAACAACTGCGCCAACGCTTGCCGGTCGGCCTGGCGGGGGAGCGCGGGCAGCAGGTCAAACAGGGGGCGGATGGCGGAGGCAAAGGCGAAACGGCCGCCGGATTGAGCGTAATGCAGCGGCTTGACGCCGAACCGGTCGCGGGCCAGCAACAAGCGGGGCTGATGGGGAGTCCGGCCGTCCCACAAGCCAAAGGCGAACATGCCGCGCAGCCGGGTCACGCAATCATCCCCCCATTCTTCATAAGCGTGGACGATGACCTCGGTGTCGCTCTGGGTGCGGAAATGGTGCCCAACGGCCTGCAACTCGGCGCGGAGGGCTGCGGCGTTCATTACCTCGCCGTTGTAGGCGATCCAGATGTCGCCGGTTTCGTTGCTGATGGGTTGATGGCCGCCATCCAGGTCAATGATACTCAACCGACGTACCGCCAGGCCCACGCCATCGCCCACAAACAACCCATCATCATCCGGGCCACGATGCGCCAGACGGCCGTTCGCCCGCGCCAACTGTTCTCGCGCGATGTCGTCAGCCAGCACGCCCACAATGCCACACATGAGGCGGTTAATCTTTCCCCGGCCAGGTAAACATCACCGTAAAGCCGCGCCAATTTTCATCAAGCTCATGGTAGGGACAGCCGCGCAGCGTCAGCCAGGCGTGGCCGGCGATCTCCCGATCCGCTTCGCCTCCCACAAATTTCGCCCCAAAATTGATGACTACCGGGACATCCAAATGGCGCAAGTAATGGCAGCGCAACAGCGAGCGGCGCAGGCAGAGGCCCAGCGGCGAGCGGCGTTCCAGTAGGGCGGCCAGGTCGGCCAGGCAACGGATGTTAGATGGATTCGTTCGTTTATTGATTGTTGACTGTTGACTGTTGATTGCTGATTGGTTGGTCGGGATGAGAGAAGCGAGCGCGTCGGGGAGGGGAGCTTGCAGGACGACGGGCAGTTGACGGCAAAGGGCGCGCATCTCGGCCAAAAGCTGGCGTTGACGGCCGTTGACCAGCAGGCCGGGCAAACAGGTGAGGGCGAGCCAGAGGTGGCGCAGGCGGTTGGTCATGGGCGATCAGTATCCAGTATCCAGCGATCAGTATTCAGTAAGCAACTTGACTGAATACTGCTTACTGAACACTAACTTCCTCCACAAGCCGTTCCATCAACAACTCCGCCGCCAGCTCCAATAAATCGGCCGTGACCACCTCCGGCGTGACGGCGAATTCCTGAGCTAGGGCGGCGGCGTGGGCGTCTGCATCCGGCCCGGCCAGGGAGGAGAGGTTGTCGGTGACGAGGGTAACGTCTACGTCGTACTCATCGGCTAGTTGCTGCGCCTGATGGGAGACGTCCCCGTCGGCCTGAGCCAGTTGGCGTAGTTGGGTGATGAAATCGGCCGTTTCCCGGTTGTACTTGTCGGCGATGGTTTGGGCGTGCTGGTGGAGGGGGGTACGGCCGTCCAGCCCTTCCCAAAAGTCTGTCCCCACCTGGTTCAACGAATAATAGGCGCCGGTGTCCATGCGAATCACAATCGCTTCCCCGGCGACGACCTGAAAAGTGGCGTTGTCTGTGCGTTGAAAAACAGTGTTTTCGTCCAAAGTGTTTTCCTTATTTCCCGTTTTTGCGCTTTCCCCAATCCTCGGTTAGCATCCCGCGTATGCGTTGGGATTTGCATGGTATTATCATCGAAGGCGACACAAATGACAATGGGCTGGCCGATTGGTGGCGGCGGTCGTTTGCTTCGCTGCCGAGGAGCACGGCCGTCCCCCACCTCCACCTCCGCCTCGCCCTGTCCCAAACCGCGCCCAACCCGCCCGCCCGCGAACCGGATTTCCGGCAGGGGGATCTGCTGGCGTATTACGTGGATGGAAACCGGGTCGTCGCCCATTTTCCCCGCTTTGGGCAGTTATCGTTGGACTTGGCGCGGGGGCAGACGGACAGCCGTCTCCTGCCCACGGCGCTGTCAACCTACGGCGTGTTGGAAGACCTGGTCGCCATCGGCCTGTCGCCCCATCTGCGGCGGCGGGGGTTGTTTTTAATTCATGCGTTCGCGGCGGCGCGGGACGGCCGTGCCCTGTTGCTCGTCGGCGGCATCGGCGCCGGCAAAACCACCACCGGCATGGCGCTGCTCAACGATGGTTGGCGACTGCTGTCCAACGACTCGCCCATCATCAAGGCGGGCAGGCAACTGTTGCGTTACCCCGGCCTGCTGGCCGCGTACCCGGAGACTTTGTCCCGATTTGAGGCGACGCGCCATCTGGCCGAAAAGGAGGCGGAGCGGGACGGCCGTGCCAAACTCACCCTTCCCGCCGCACAAATCTGGACGGACGTGTGGCTGGACACGGCGCCGATTGGGGCGATCTGCTTCCCGATGATTGAGCCGCGCGCCGATCACGCGCTGGAACCGATCCCCGCGCCGCAGGCATTGGCGCAACTGCTGCCCCACGCCATCGAGCAGTGGGATAAGGGGGTGATGCCGCAGCATTTAGCCGTTTTGCGGGAGTTGGTGGAGACGGCCCCGG
Organism: Chloroflexota bacterium; assembly: GCA_024277135.1. GTDB lineage: Bacteria > Chloroflexota > Anaerolineae > Promineifilales > Promineifilaceae > JAJRVV01. The sequence goes on from JAJRVV010000130.1 coordinate 7,871, forward strand.
CGTACCGGCTGCGGTTGGGGCCGGATGTGTTGGCGGTTCCGGCCATTTTGCGGCAGATCGTGTAGCCGGTCAAGGGGCGGGCACGAAAGCGAGGATGGTTTGGGGAAAGGTGTCGGTTACCAGCAAAAAGCCGCGCGCATCCAGGCGGACGATGCCCTCCCAGTTGCGGGCGTCGCCGGGCGCGAGTTCCAGTTGGATGGGGGGCGCGCCGGTCAGGGTGACGCTGTTTTCGCTGTACTGAAATTCCACCAACCGTTCTACTGCGTCTGATTGGGCGTGGCTTTTCCCCTGGCCGAATTGGGCGGCCAACCGATCATCACCAGGGCGGAGTTTGCCTTTGTCGCCGGGATATAGGTAGTTGATGGCCCAGAAACGGCCGTCCCCATCCAGCGCCGTCGCATCCGTGATCCGGTACTCGATGACCGGGAAGGGGATGGTTTCTTGCAGGATGAGATCACGGCCGTACAAATGCGCCTGCGGGGATGGGTTGACGGCGGCGCCGTTGGCTTCGTAGATAGTGACGACGGCGTCTTCGACCACCAGCAGCGTCTCATCGCTCATATTGCTCAGAGTGGCCTGGGGCGGGATTGGGGCGATGATGGTCGTATCCACCACAAACCCGCTCAAATCCGGTTGCATCCTCCCCGCCAGCAAATACCCCATCATGCCGCCGCGCGGACTGGCCTCCACCGTCAGGTACGCCTGGTCGCCATCAAAGGCGATGGCTTCGTACCCCTCGTAGCCGGCGATGCCGCTTTTCACGTCCAGCGTCTCCATCGGGACGGGCGATGGCGCCAGCGGCCCGGCCAATTCGCCATCCAGAAAGGCCAAAATGTCCGCTTTAGGCAGGGCGTAAAGAAAATCCCGCTGGCCGCTGGCAGCAAAGCCGGGATATTGCGGCAGGAGGATAAGCCAGTCGCCATACCAGGCCATGCCAGAGAACTGAGCATTGCGGCTGTTGGCGGGCTGAGCCAGCGGGATGGGGGTGATGGGCTGTTCTATCGGGGGAGCGGGCGTTGGTGTATTGGGGATGGGCGTATTGGTGACTGGTAATCGGGTGGGGATGGACACGGCCGTTTCCACTACTTCAACGCTTTGCCGACAAGCTGCCGTCAACATCAACATAATGACGACGAATGACACACGAGGCATAACGTTTTTCATAACCTGTTCTCCGCTTTCGGCTCCAACCCCAGCAGTTCCGCCCCTTCCGACACCGCGCCTTTGTGCGTGTTTTGGTTCCAGCGCACCAGCTTCTTCGTTAGCCAGGCGATAAGCGGTTTGAGCGGGGAGTGGATGAGTCGCTGTTTTAGCCACCCTTCCCCGTAGAAGCGGAATTTCTGATTGCGCCAGCGCCAGCGCAGCAGAGCGTAGTACGGCCGTAACAACCAATGCCCCTGCGACCGCCCCACAAACAAAATATCGTTGATGTCACACAGCACCTGCGCTTCGTCGTCGCTGACCCAGGGCGTATTCCCTCGATTCAAGTCCATGTTCACCCAGCCTTCTTGCGTCTTCGGGGGAACATAACCCATCTCTAACGCTTTGGGCCAGAGCGGTGTGCCCGGATAGGGCATGTAAACGCAGACGGAGCAGCGCACGTTGTGGCTCAACGCCGCCAGCCGTTCAATCAAGTCAAACGTCACCTTCGCCTCATCCGGCGTCTCCTGTGGCAGGCCGATGATGAAGGAGCAGTTGGCTTCGATGTGGGGGGCGTACTTGACCAGATTGCCGATGCCCCATTCGATTTGTTCGGCGTCCTGGTCCTTGGTCATCCGATCCAGCGCCGCCTGCGAGCCAGATTCGACGCCGATGTTGACCCATTGGCAGCCGGTGTCCGCCATCCACTGCACAAATGCAGGCTTGAGCAACTGCACCCGCACCTGTCCGCTCCAGGGCATGCCCACTTTTTCCACCAGCCGCTGCATCGGCTTGATACGGCCGAACAAGTAGTCGTCGGCGTAATCCACCGCGTCAATCTGGTAATTTTCCCGCAGCCAGACAATTTGTTCGATGATGAACTCGTCCGAATGCTGCCGCCAGGCGCGCTTCATCACCACTTCGTTGTAGCAAAAGCCGCAACGGAAGGGACAGCCGCGCGAGATGTAGACGGGGATGGCGCGGCGGTACGGCCCGCTGGGGATGAGGTACGCTTCTACGTCGGCCAACTTGTCCCAACGGGGGCGGTAATCGTCCAGGTTTTGCAGGAACGGCCGTTCCCCCACAAAAAATGGCGTACCATCCGCCCGCTTGTACGCCAGCCCGGCCACCTGCGCCCAATTTTGGGGGATGCGCCCGGCCAGCATCAACGCCAACTCCTGCGCCGTCTCCTCCCCTTCGTTGACGACGATAAAATCCACGTACTCCTCTCGCAACACCTCCAGGGGCATGATGGTGGCGTGGACGCCGCCCCAGACGACGGGGACGCCCAGGTCATGTACCCGTTTAGACGCTTCGATGGTGGGCTTGAGTTGTGGCCCGGTGATGGTACTGAAGCCGACGAAGAGCGGCCGTTCCCTTTCCACTTCTGCCACAAACTCATCCAAAAACGCGGCCGTCTCGTGGAACAAACGGCAGCAAAAGCCCGCTTTTTCCAGGGCATCGGCCACGTACATGATGCCAAAAGGCGGGTACATGTCCCGGTGGTTGCGAAAGTTGATGAGGAAAATGGTATCGTTGGCGTCGGCCAGCGTTTGCGACCGGGAATCGGGGCGTATCTGCACGTTGTTCACAGGAATGGCAGATGGAGTCATAAGCTTTTCTCGTGCGTCAAATGGGCGTCTCGGCGGGTGACGGCCGTGTCCAGCAAAACTAACTGCCCCCCATCAATTAACGTTCTCGCCGCTGTGATGGGCTGAAACCCGGTGTCTAACTCGTACTCATCCACCACCTGTTGGTCGGGCACATAGTCGCCGGCCTCAGCGACAAAAACGATTTGCAGAAAATCCGGGCAGGGAAATGGGTAGTCGTCCGGTTTGGGCGCCAGATGGTGGTAATGGATGAAGCCGATCAAGTGGGCGTTGGTGAATATCCAGCCGGTTTCTTCCAGCAGTTCCCGGCGCAGGGTGTCGGTGATCGTTTCGCCATTTTCCCGCCGCCCGCCAGGAATAACGTGCCACGGCGTTACCCCATCATGGACAACCATCACCTCCTCGCCGCGCAGCAAAATGGCGCGGACAGAGGTGATGAAATCCAGCGGCGGCAAGGTGTCGGCGCAGTAAAAATGGACGCGCAGGGGGAGACGGCCGTTTCCCCATACCGTCCTCTCCGCCGCCACCGGCTCAAATTTGTTCAAAAATTGCTTCAACACCGCATCCATCCTTTCCATGATATGCCACCCTGCTAATTTTTCCAATATTTTTCATAAAAATTCATCACAATTACAGACATCCGATTTTTTGGAGAAATCGGATGTCTTAGGCTTAGTAATGTGCCAGTTCCCCCGTCTCTTTCAAATAGCGGACGGCATACCGCATAAACCAGAGTGAGACGGGCAGCAGCACGGCCGTAAATCCCAACAACACCAACATATCCGGCCATAACTGCGCCACTCCTTCGCCGCGCATCAACGCCCCGCGCAGCGCGCGCAAAGCGTAGGTGAACGGCAGCGCATACGAGACCAACCGCAGCCAGGGGGGCAGCAGCTCAATCGGGAAAAAGACGCCGCTGAAGACGTAGGCCACCGAGTTGATGAACCAGTTCATCGGGTCGCCCCGCTTGAAGACGATGACAAACGCCGCCGAAATGACGCCGTAGCTGAACAAGCTCACCAGACTGACCAGCAAAATCACCAGCGCCGCTCCCCAATTGGCTTGCGAGAAGTCCGCGCCCACGGCCGCGCCCAATCCCAACTGCAAAATCACCAACAGCGCCCCCTCAATCAGCATCCACGACGACGGCCCCAACAACGCCAGCACGGTGGGCGTCGCCGTCACTAGCAGCGGCTCAATCGTGCCCATCAGCATCTCGTCGCGCAAATTGGCGGAAAAGGCGTGACTGCTTAACTCCAGAAATTTGGAGAACGCGCCGCCGATGATGAGGAAGGTGAAATAGTCGCCGCCGGCCACGCTGGCGCGACCCAACAGCCTATCCAAAAAGAAGAATAGCAAAACGGAG
>JAJRVV010000131.1 GCA_024277135.1 Chloroflexota bacterium
GCGGGTTCCCCACTTGCATAGCTGACAATTACTTGCACATCTTGTTCAGAAAAAAGCCGCCAACCATTGCGGTTTCGCTGTGGTTCAGGAACACGGCCCTCGCGTAACCATCTTAATAAAGTATCACGGTGAATATTTGCTAATTCTGCTACTTGTTTTGTTGTGTAACTTTTTATCATAATTACCCATATCTGCAATAACTATAGGTAACTATAGATTGAGTGTGTCAAAAAGTCAAACATTTGTTCGTTTTAGTCGTTTGGGTGTGCCCATACGGGACAACGTGAATTAACGCGAAAAAATAGTAAGAATTTGTGCAATTCGCGGCAGATTTCGGAGGCTATCGCGCCCGCTTGCGCCCGGCCGTTTTCTGACCATTCTTCCCCACGTACAAATGACTCAAGCTCTTATACCGGGCCACCCACAGCCCCACCAATCCAATCCCCAATTCGTACAACGTCGCCGCCGCTTCCGGCACTTCGCGGATGATGCCTCGCTCTACCAGCCGATTGAGCGCGGCCGTCACTTCCGCCGGGCTGAGGTGGATGCCATACGGTTCCAGATACTGCGTCAATTCGGCCGGATGGAAAGGGGCGTCCCGATCCATCAAATGCGCCATCGCCATCAACAGCGCCCGCTCCGTTTGCTGGGAACGCTGCCACAAGTAGGCAAAATGCACTTCGCCCAGGCTGAGCATCTCGTCCAACGCCCCGTTCACGTCGGAGATGGTGGCGTAGCCGCGCCGCTGGTTATTGGCCCGTTTGACCAGGGTGTAGCAAACAAGCTGTAAGAAGTAGGGATGGCCGCTGGTGACGCGCATGATTTTGTCCAGAGCCAAATCGTCGTAGATGAGGTTGGGGCGAACCGGTTCGGTGATGAGGCGGATGGCGGCCGTTTCGCTTAGATAGCCGATGCGTTGGTAGAGGGCGATGTTGAACAGCACCGACCAGTAATCGGCGCTCATCTCTTCCAGCCGCCGCGAGCCGACGAAGACAAAGCTCAAGCCCTCGCTGTGTTGCATCAGATGGCGCAGGTAGGGGAAGAGGGTGGGCGGCAGGATGCCATCATCCACCAGGTTTTCAAAGGTTTCAAATTCGTCGAACACGAGCAGGAGGGTGGCGTCTGGCGGCAAAAGCTGGCGCGCCTGGGGCAAGAAGGCGCGCTGGAAGGTCCCGGTGGGGTCTGCCTGCCACACGGCCGTTTCCGGGATGTTGATCTCGATGTCGCGGGCAGCCAGGGCGTCGGCGATGTACCAGGCCAGGTCGTTGAGCAGCGCCGGCATCCCCGCCGACACCCCCAGCGACTGGCAATCAATGTAAACCGGCAGCAAATTATGCGGCAAATGCTGCTCCAGCCGCAGCAACACCGATGTTTTGCCCGTCCGCCGCTGGCCGATGAGGATGAGGACGTTGCGCTGAGCCAGGTGACCCGCGTTTTCGGCGATGAACTGGAACAACTCTTCACGGCCGTAAAACAGCGGATTGTTCTTGCGTAACGGCGTGCCCGGCAAATAGGGGTTGGGGATCGGTTTGAACGCCCGCTGCGGCGGCAGCAAATGCACCATGTCGGCAAAAGCGATGCGTTTGTCCCGCTGGTTGCGGTCGTCGTAGCTGATTTCCAGCGCCACCCGGAAGCGGTCGCTGACTTTGGGCGCGATGCGGAAACTGACCTGCCGCGTGTGTCCCGGCGGCAGCAGACGGATGACCTGGGGCTGGCTCTGACGGCCGTAAGCCGGGCTTTGTTCCAGGGCGGCGATCACATTTTCGGCCGGGGCGCGGCCGTCGTTACGAATTTCAATCACCAGTTCCGTTTCCGGGGTGGGGGCCAGCCGCCGCGTTTTCAGCAGCACGGACAACTCGGCTCGCCCGCGCAGCTCCTCGATTTCGGCGCTGACCAGACCGCGCCACCGGTCCAAAACGGCCGTGACCAGCGTCGTTTCAATACTGGCCCTGAATTCCGACAGTTGCTCCGCCAATTGCTCAATCAGCGTTTGCGCTTCATTCAGATAAATCAGCCGGTCTTGCGCCAGTTCCACCCGGCCGCTGTCGCGGATACTGGCCGCGATGGGCGGCAGTCCCATCACCGCCGATGACCAATGATCCATCTCATTAAATGTTTCCGCCAGCTCAACCGTCTGCGGATGCAGCAAGCCCAATTCGGTGATGCTGGGCGACTCCAACATCGCCAACGCTGATTTGTGCAAACGCTGCCACCGCCTCAGACCCAACCAGGCAGCCTCGCCGGCCGCCAGCGCGTCCAGCGTGTTGATGACGATAGCCAGTCCGGCCACGGGCCGGTTGTTCAACAGGTACAGGCCGTCCGCCAGATTGGTGATGAGATGGTCAGATTGTTGGCGGGCTTCGTTAGCCAGATAAAGCAAAAAGTCAGGCGTGCCCTGAGTGCGGATATACCGATTTTCCAGCAGGATCAAGGTTTGCGTAGGCTGTTGTTTGAGCTGCCGGTAAAAGCGTTGCGCTTTGGCGGTGGGCAGTTGGGATTGCCGCAGCAAAATGGCGCCGATGATGATGCCGGCGCCGGCCAAAATGCTCAGATTGATCAGCGGCAGGCGGGAGAGGGGGGGCAGCAGTTCGGCGGCCGGGCCGGGCAGCGGGGTGACGACGCCTTGATGGAAGCCGTCGTCATAAGCAAAGCGGTAGTTGAGCGCCGCCGTTTCCCGCGCCGCCGGTTCAATCAGCCAAAACAACGAATCATTGCTGCTCGTGACCAATTTGGTATCCTGCCGCCGCCACTCGCCGTTGGCCGGGTCTTGAACCTCCAGCCGCACCTGCACTGGGTCGTTGTCCACATCCTGCACGCTGATTTCGATGCTGTATTGGCCGGGGGCGACGTTGGTGACGGGATTGGTGAGCAGGGGCGGCCGGTTTTCTTGGGCGCGGAACAGCCGCACCAGACCGGTTTCGCTGATAGCCAGCAGGTCGTTTTCACCCGGTTGACGGCCGCGCACGGCCGTCATGGCAAAAATCGAACCGGCCACATTCAATTGATCCGTCAAATCTGGCTGGCCGTTAAACAAAATGCGGTACAGGTGAATGCTGCCGTCGCTGAGTCCGATGGCGGCTTCGGGCTGTGAATTGCCGTCTAAGTCCGTCCAAAATACATGGGTGATTTGCCCCGTTTCTGCAAGCTGCCAGGCGTTGTTGGCCTGAACGTCGGTCAGACTGAGGCGGAGCAGTTGGTTGGCGTCGGTGGCCACGATCAGGGAATCGCTGTCGTCAAATTGGGGATCGTCGTCAGCTGCTTTGGCTTGGAACACGGCCGTGGGCCGGTTAGCCAGCGCCAACGACCATTCTCGCAGGCGGCGGCCCTGGGTGGTGTACCCGCGCATGATGCCGTTTTCCAGTACGGCCAGCACAGCGTTTTCGCCGCTAGGCTGGGCCAGCGGCAGCGCCGCTTGAATCGGTTGGGCAAACACGGCGACGCGCCAGGCCAGCGTGTGTGGGTTAACCAGGTAAATTTGGCGGTCGGTGATGGCCAGCAGTTCGGTTTTGTTTTGGTTGAGGACGAGTAAATCCCGCACCGGTTGGCTGACGGCCGTCTGCCGCAGCAGCGTGCCGCCGGCGGAGAAAACGAAAATCTGGCCGTCGCTGGTGGCTACGATGATTTCCGGCGTGCCCCGGTTGGTCAGTTCGCCAACCGTCAGGGCGCTGATTTGGCCGGGGATGGGCATTTGCCATACCTGATCGCCGTCGGGCCGGCGCAATTCCACCCAGCTTTTCAGGTTGTCACGGTTGCCCAGGACGCGGCCGCTCAAGGAGCGGGCGGCCACGATGTTGGGCGCGGCGTCGGCATGGTCTCGAATGGCGGCCAGGTGAGTGATGGCGCCTTCCGGGTTGACCAGCATGAGCAGACGGCCGCTGCTATCCAGCCGCCGAATCCGCCCATTCCGGTCGCCGATCACGATTTCGTCACGGCCATCCAAATCAAAATCGGCCACCAACACCGAGGTGGGCGGGGCAAACAGGTTGAAGTCCCAATTCCCGGCGGTTTCGCTGGCGCCGATGCCCAGGCCGACCAGTTCCACCTGGGCGAAGCGGGCCAGCAACAGTTCGCTGTGGTTGTCGCGGTTGATGTCGGTGAGTTGGGTGAGGCCGGTGGTGTCTACGGCGGGCAGGGTGTCGAGGGAACGGCCGTTCTCGCTGAACAGGATCACATCCGCCGGATCATCCGGCCGGGCGGCGGAGGCAACCACGGCGGAGAAGGCGGGCTGGTTCTCATCCGGGGGCAGGGGGGCGGCGGAGAGATTGACGATACGGCCGTCTTCCAGAAAGCGGGACCAGAGGCGGCGCCCTTCCAGATTGAAAGCGACGATGCCGCCGGCTTCGGTGCCGCTGATGAGGCCGGCGCCGCCGGGCAGGTAGGCGGCGGTCAGGCTGGTGATGGGCCGGTTGAGGGTGCGCTGCCAGATGCGGCGGCGATTGCCGGCGTACAGGTCAATCCGGCCCTGGTTGGTTGCCACGGCCAGGTAAAGGGATGGGTCATCGCCGAAGGAGACGGCGGTCAAAGCGGTGATACGGCCGGAAATGGGTTGGGCGTCATCCCATTCGGGACGGCCGTCGCTGTCCAGCAGGATAAATTGGCTGAAACGGCGGCTCTCGTCGAAAAAACCGAGGGCGATGTCGTCACGGCCGTCGCCGTCAAAATCGGCCGCGGCCAGTTGGGGGCCGACATCGTTGAGGGGATCGCTGTTGCGCGCGTATCGCCACAGCAGCTTGCCTTCGCCATCAAACGAGAGGAGCTGCCCGGAAGCCAGCAGCAGCAGAATTTGGTCACGGCCGTCCGGGCCGGGCTGCAAGGCTGTTACCTGGACGGGACGGGAGCGGTAGCGGGCTTGCCAGACGGTTTCATACGCGGCGCCGCTGCCGGTGAGCAGCGTCGGCGGCGTGGTGACAGATTGGATGCGGCTCTGCCACAATATTTTGCCCTGGGCGGAGAGGAGCGTAAGTTGATCGGCGGTGGCGGCTGCGATTTCCCGGCCCGGCTGCGCCGCGCTGTTCAGGTTCAGGGTGGCGATGGCGAAGAGGGGTTCTTGAAAGGAAACGTTCCATTGGGGCGCGCCGTCAGCGTTGAGCAGGTCGAGATTGCCCAGTTCGTCGGCGACCAAAAATTCATCAATGCCGTCCTGGTTGATGTCGGCGGGCAGGATGTGGCGCAGACGGCCGTCGGCCGGGAACAGCCAGTAGCTTTCGGATTGGTCTGGGGTTTGGGCGAGGGTGGGTGAGGAGAGGAGGAACAGGATGATGCCGAAAGCGAAAAGCGAAAAACGTAATGCGTGAAGCGCGAAGCGTGAAGCGTGATGGGTCAATCCAAAATCCAAACCTTGTGTTGAGCAAAGCCGAAGTATCCGCAATCCAAAATTGTCAATTGTCAGTCGGCGGGCGCAGGGTGTAGCCGACGCCGCGCTCGCTGACGATCCAGTTGTCGTAAGGGGCGACGGCTCGGCGCAGCCGTTTGATCAGAGTTTTGAGCCGGTCGGGATCATTGAGCAGCACATCGCCCCAGACGGCCGTTTCCAACTCATCCCCATGCACTACATTGCCCGCGCTTTGGCACAAACTGACCAAGATGCTGAATTGGGAAGTGGTCAGGGGCATCGGGTCGCCATCGGCCCAAACCTGATGCCGCTGCTGGTCAATGACAAACGGCCCGGCTTGAATCAGGCCGGCCACTTCCTGGCGGCGGACGTAGCGGCGCAAAATTTCGCTGGTGTAGACATATTCGCCATCCTTTTGGCTGAGGAGGCATTGTTGCTCCAGCAGCCGCAAATTGTCCACCGGCCCCTCGGCAATCGCCAGCGCATACTGCTCGTCCGCGGTCAGGTTTTGCCAGAGGTAGCCCAGGTGGGAGTCAGCTTCTACTTCGATGGCTTCATCCAATGCGGCAAAAAGTTCCGGGTTCGACGAAATGGCGTCTTGTGCCAGGGTTTGGTAGGCGTGATACCCGGCCACGTGCAGGAAGAAGGGGTGGGGGCCGACCAGCGTCAGCAGGTGATCAACCAGCTCGTCGCTAAAATGACAATCGGTCTCTTTGAGCCGGTTGGCGAACAGGGAACGGGCTTCGGCCGGGGTGAACAAACCCAAGGGCAGGGTGACGAACACGTTGAAAAAAGGGGAACTGAGGATTTCTTCGGCGGCGGTGATGTCGAATAACGGCCGTTGACTGGCAGTGAGGTAAGCCAGCCCATATTTGGTGGTCAATCCACGCAAACGGGCGAAAAAGTAGGGGGTGAGATGCTCATTGGCGGCCAGCAGCTCAAACTCATCGAGCAGCACCACCACGGATACCCCTTGCTGGCTGATCTGGCGTAACGCCCGATCCAGGGTGCGGTAGGAAGCCATGTCTGACCCGGTTTGCACCGACAGACCGGCATTATCCGCGGCGTCGAGCAGCCCATCGAGCAAAGTTTCGTATACCTCTGCCGGCGGCGATCCGCCTAATTCCTGGCAATCTACCAAGACGAACAGGGATTGGGGGGCTGCCAGGCCCAATTCGGACCGCACCGGGGGGCGGCAGATGTGCAGCAACAAGGAGCTTTTGCCGATGCGGCGCGGCCCGATGAGGGAGACGCTCTGCCCGTTGCGCAGCAGACCTAGCACTTCGTTGAGTTGGGCGGCACGGCCGTGAAAATCTTCGGCCTGCCGGATGGCGCCGCGATGAAAGAAGGGGTTGTCCAGGCTCATGCCGCTATTTTAGTGGGAAATGGCAGGAGAGCAAGGTGACGGAGTGACAGGGTGACAAGGTGACGGGGTGACGGGGTGACGGGGTGAATTTTACCGCACCCCTTCATCCTTCAGATACCGGTAGAGGATGCCGAGGACGGTGGCGGGTTCGGCGGGGCGTTCACTGCTGTAGCTGCGGGTGGCGCGGCTGCGGCTGATGCGCAGGAAGCGTTTGGCGCGGGTGATGCCGACGTAGAGCAGGCGCAGCCGTTCGCAGATGATGTCTA
>JAJRVV010000132.1 GCA_024277135.1 Chloroflexota bacterium
ACACGTCACCGGCAGCCAGATTGACAATTCGGCGACGGCGCTGGCGATGACGGGCGGCACGATGACGGCTTATGCCAACAACATCCTCACCTACACCACCGGGGTTTTGGTTGCGGGCGGCGTGTTTAACGGCCGTTACAACTATTGGGGAACCGGGGCCACGCCAACCAGCATCGGCAGCAGCGACGCCTACACCTACCGGCTGGGGGCCAATGTCGGCAGTTGGGGCCAGGGGACGTTGGCCGATGCCAGCCTCGTCCCGGACACGGGAGCTGGCGGAACCGGCGTCATCGTCAGTCACGGCCGCGGCTTGGCCAACACCCCCTTCGGCTCCGGCGTTTCGCCTGATGCGGACGCCAGCAACATGTGCTCTGATTACTACGACTTTTTCGTCATCGGCGGCAGCGGCAACTGGATTGTGACCGTGTCCATTGACAGCGATACCGCCTGTGACCCCACCTTCACCAACGCCATTTTGTATGGCTACACACTTTCGGGCGTGACGATTGACGAAACCTGCGTCGGCGTCGCCTGCTGGACGCAATATGCGGGCGTCAGCCAGGTGGTTGGCCCGCCGCGCGCGCTGCAAGTGACGCTGGACGCGGCGGCGCAGTTGCAGGCGACGCCCATTGTGGCCGGCAATCACACCACCGGCACGCCGTCGGCCGTCACTTTGCAAGCTATCCGGGGGAACGGCAGTCTCCCATCCCCCTACCTGTTCAGTTTCATCGCTTTGTGCCTCATTGCCACGCTCACTATGCTGTGGCGTCGGCGACAAAGGAAAATGGTCCAATCACATTTCGTATCCCAATCCCCTTCCCGGTGTTAAAATAGCTGAACGTCACCTGGAAGGAGAAGAAGATGCAAAAACGATACGGCCGTATCACGGGCTGGGGAGCCTATACGCCGTCAAAGGTCGTCACCAATCACGATCTGGAACAAGCCCTGGACACCAGCCATGAATGGATCGTGCAACGCACCGGTATTTGCGCCCGCCACGTTGCCGCCCCCGGAGAAACCACCGCCACCATGTCCACCGAAGCCGGTCGGCGCGCCTTAGCCAAAGCTGACCTGGACGCCGCCGATCTGGATTTAATCATCGTCGCCACTTCCACCCCCGATCATCTGACGCCCCCGGTTTCCAGCCAGGTTCAGCACGCGCTGGGCGCAGCCAATGTGCCTGCTTTTGTGCTGGTGACGGGCTGCACCGGCTTTATGTATGCCCTGGCGACCGCCCAGCAGTTTATCGCCGGTGGGATGTACCAGCGTATCCTGATCATCGGCGCCGAACTGCTCAGCCGTCATATTGATTGGACGGATCGGGCCACCTGCGTCCTGTTTGGGGATGCGGCCGGCGCGGTGGTGATGGAAGCGACGGCCGTTCCCTGCGGCGTGTTTGGCTTCGATTTAGGGTCGGACGGCAGCGGCGCGGCGCATATCATCGCGCCGGCGGCGGGCACGGCCGAACCGGTGTCGGCCACTACTTTTGCCGAAGGGCGGCAGTTCATCCGCATGAACGGCCGTGAAGTGTTCAAATTCGCCACCCGCGTCATCGGCCGTAGTTGTCAGGCATCCCTGACCCAGGCGGAACTTTCGCTAGACGAGGTGGATTGGATCATCCCGCATCAGGCCAATTTACGCATCATCCAATCGGCCGCCAAAAGCATGAAAGTACCGTTGGATCGCTTCTACATCAACCTCGAGAAGTACGCTAACACCTCGGCCGCCTCCATTCCGCTGGCGTTGTGTGAAGGATTGGACAGCGGCGTCATCCAACCGACGGACACGCTGCTGCTGGTGAGTTTTGGCGCGGGGCTGACCTGGGCGTCGGCGGTGTTGCAGATGGAACCGGTGGCGGCTAAACTGATGTCACGGTTAACGGCCGTCAACGGCGTCAATGGTCAGTACAAAAACGGCGTGAAAACGGCCGTCCCCCTCTAAATCCCACCATCCCAACAGAATGAGACATCCGATTTCTTGAAGAAATCGGATGTCTTGTGACAGCTTTTTTCGCAAAGTGGTCAGGTTTACAAATGCCGAATAGCGTCGCGGGTGCTGGCAAAGGCGAGTTCGGGCAGTTCGTCCAGCGCAAAAAATCCGGCGGCATCGGCGTCGTCACCGGCCTGAAGACGGCCGTTCACCACATGGGCCCGGTAGAGGATGAAAATGGAAGCCCCGCCATTTCCCGGTGGGTTGTGATACACATCCACCAACCCATCAACGACGACGATGAGGCCGGTTTCTTCTTGAGCTTCGCGCGCGGCCGTCACTTTGGGGTCTTCGCCATAATCTAAAAACCCGGCGGGGATGCTCCATTTGCCCCGCTCCGGCTTCATGCGGCGGCGCACCAGCAACACCTTGCCATCCTGCACTACAAACACGCCCACCCCCACCTTGGGGTCGGTGAAATGGATGAAGTCACAGACAGGGCAGGCGCGGCGTAGTTTATCCCCTACCGGCCGGGTGATGAGCGGCGTAGCGCATTTGGGGCAGTAGGCAATCTCTTCAGGGGCAGAATTCATCGCGTTATTCGTTGATTGTTGGCTGTTAATTGTTGATTGTTATGAGTGACGGCGCACATACCAGACGGCCGTCGCCAACGCCAGCAGCAGCGCGCCCAGACCAATCTGCACCGGCCGCCACGGGCTTCGCAGCCCGCGCCCCGGTTCCGCTTCAAGTCCAGGGAGCGGCGGTTGGATGGGAACGGCCGTCGCCGCAGCTTGTTCAACGCTCGTTTCAGTGACGACCCGGTCAACGGCCGTATCCTCATCATCCGTCACCCGCGGGGAAGCGTCGGCCGGTTCTGTGGCGGCAAAAGTAGCGGCGCGGGTGGCTGAGGGCGTAGGCGAAGGGGACGGGGCTGTCCCCGCCAATCCGGTGGCGGCGTCAGCGGCAGGCGGTTCGGTCGTTCTGGCAGCGGCTTCGCCGGCTATGGCATCTTCTTCCGGCGCGGCGGGGATCGGTTCTATTTCGGCCGTCTCCTCCACTGCTTCAACTTCCTCCACCGGTTCTTCCATGGCTGCCGCCGCTTCTTGGACGGCCGTTTCTTGAATAACCGTCTCAGCCTCTACCGCGACTTCTTCTACAACCATGCGAGTCGCTTCAACTTCAACTACCTGCTCCGCCGCCGATTCCGCCTCATCCTGAGAAAGTAGCGCCACATTCTCCGGCGCGGAGGCGGATTCTAATTGGGCGGAACCGGCCGTCGTGAACAAGTCGGCGGCGATGGCGAAGATGAAGAAGAAGGCGGTTAGCGCCATCGCCGCGCGCATGACGGGGTATAGTTGGAAGAGGGGCTGGCGTTGGGGACGGCCGTACACAGCCGGGTCCAACATAAAATTGCGCGGAACCCGGCGGCGGGGCAGTTGGCGCAATTGCGTTTTCATCTGCTGGATTTGCGCTAATTCCGCCTGCAAACCATCATCCGCCGCCAGGGCCTCTTCAAACCGGCGGCGTTCAGCAGGGGACAGCGCCTCATCCACATACGCATGAAGCATTTCCTGCTGCCGCTCGACGGCCGATTTTCTCCAATTCCGCAAAAAATCAAACATTGTTCTCAAAAGTAATTATCCAGACATCCGATTGCTGGCTGTCGAATATGACAGCATCATGAGTGGCAAGAAATCGGATGTCTCGGTTTTACGTTTTTACCTCAGCTTCAAGACGGTAAGCCGCCGGTAAAAGTTCCGCAAACCCTTGCAAGCAATCCCGCAGTCTGGCTCTGGCCCGGCTGATCCGGGATTTCACCGTGCCCAAAGAGATTTGCACGATGCCGGCGATCTCTTTGTAATCGTATCCCTCCACGTCACACAGCACCGTCACCACCCGCTGATCATCGGGCAGAGCGTCCAGACAATGCTCGATGGCGCGGGCTATTTCCACCCGTTGCTGAAACTGCTCCGGGCTGTCGCCGGGGCTGCGTAAAAAGGCGGGGGATTCGTAATCCTCGGTTAGCTCATCCAGGGAAGATTGGGGACGGCGTTTGCGCCGCCGCAGTTCATCGTAACATTGGTTAGTGACGATCCGCATCAACCATGCCTTGAAACTGCCGCCGCGAAACCGATTGAGGGATTTGTAGGCGGAGATAAACGCTTCCTGCGCCGCATCCTCGGCTGATTGAGGTTCGCCCATGATCCGGTAGGCCACGTTGTACACCATCCCCTGGTAATGCAACACCAGCCGATTGTATGCCGTTACGTCCCCCTGTTGGGCTTGTTTAATGAGAGTCGCCTCGTCTATCATACCGTTTTGGGTGCGTTTCATTGCAGCTGTAGCCGCGGTTTCTTACCGCGTTTACGCCTGCGCGGTAGGGACACCGTAGCTACTTATTTGAAATGCACCCTACCATTTTCAATCGCCGCATAATGGATTCTGAATGCCGCAATTATAGGTGGTATTGACAGAAAAAACACCTTGTTCTATACTCCCGCCACTTGGCCGAAGTGGCGGAACTGGCAGACGCGCACGACTCAAACTCGTGTTCCTTCGGGAGTGTGGGTTCGATTCCCACCTTCGGCATCGAGTGAATGATGAGAGGGTTTCCCGGTTTGGGCAACCCTTTTTAATTTTCTGAATATCGAACATACGGGCTGCTTTCTTGAAGATTCCATGCTATAATCAAGCTCATGAACAATTCAAAAACAACTTTTCGATTAGGTGAATTATTTTGCGGGCCGGGCGGCATTGGACTAGGCGCAAAAAATGCTCAAATTGCAACAAACGGAAACATTTTCTCGATAGTTCATGCTTGGGCAACCGATTACGACAAAGACACCTGTGACACCTACCGTTATAACATTTGTCCTAATTCATCTAAATCGGTTATCTGTCGCGATATCCGAAAACTAGATTACAATGTCTTGGCGCGTATCTCTGACATTGATGGGCTGGCCTTTGGTTTCCCATGCAATGACTTTAGCGTAGTAGGAGAACAAAAAGGCATCAATGGAGTTTATGGCCCACTTTACACCTATGGTATAAAAGCTCTCCGTAAATTTCGGCCTAAATGGTTCTTTGCTGAAAATGTCGGGGGGTTGCGTAATTCCAATGAGGGGCAGACGTTCCAAACAATTCTAGAAGAATTGCACGCAGCAGGTTATAGAATAACCCCTCACTTATACAAATTTGAAAAATACGGCGTGCCCCAGGCGCGACATAGAATTATTATTATTGGAATACGTGAGGATTTGAACATCTCTTTTCATGTGCCATCCCCCGTACCGTACAGTGATATTGACATTTCTTGTCGTAATGCTATTGAAAACCCCCCTATGCCGCTCAACGCCCCAAACAGTGAGCTTACAAGACATGCTCCAGCCGTGATAGAGCGATTAAAACATATTAAGCCTGGCGAAAACGCATTCACTGCTGATTTACCAGAACACTTACGATTAAAAGTAAAAGGCGCAAAGATCAGTCAGATTTATAAGAGACTTGATCCTGACCGTCCAGCGTACACCGTTACTGGCAGCGGAGGGGGAGGAACTCATGTTTATCATTGGAGTGAAAATCGGGCTTTAACAAATCGTGAGAGAGCGAGGCTGCAAACTTTTCCCGACGATTTCGTCTTTTGCGGCTCTAAAGAAAGTGTCCGCAAGCAGATTGGTATGGCTGTTCCCCCAAAAGGGACAAAGATTGTTTTTGAAGCAATTTTAAAAAGTTTTGCAGGGATTGAATATCCGTCTATAACTCAAAATATTAATTATTCACCCAGGTTGCTAGAATCAAAAGGTGAGTATAGCGTTGGGGTTGCAACATTATAATGCTAACATCTAACTTGTTTTCAAAAGTTTTAATTGAACCTGCCCTAAATGGAGCAAATAATTTATATATCGTTTCTGGTTATGCTACTGTTGCAATGACATTTCACCATTTTCAAGCTCTGCGTAATCAAAATATAGAAATCAATGCGTATTTGATTATAGGCATGACACCTCAAGATGGTTTGTCTCAAGGCAACCATCAGGGTTTTCAAAAACTGGTACAAAGTGACTTAGCTAATCAGTTTGAGTGCAGTTATGTGATGACTCCGCCCCCTGTCCATTCTAAAATCTATGCGTGGTTTAATGATGATAAACCTGTAGCAGGGTTCATGGGATCAGCAAATTACTCGCAAACGGCGTTTGGCAAAAATCAACGTGAAATCATGACTCCCTGCAACGCTAAATGCGGGTTTGATTATTTTCAATCTTTGTCTGGTGACACTATTTATTGTACTCATCCAGATGCGGAGAATTTTGTTCAAGTGTTTAACGACAAGTATTATGCCCGTAGGAAACGTGAAATCAGACAGCAGCGTGATACTCAATCTATTGCTCCAATCCCAGAAATTAGCGGACTTGAATATGTGCGCGTTTCACTTATTAACAAATTCGGGGGGATTTCAGAGCGGTCAGGGTTGAATTGGGGCCAGCGCCCTGAAGAACATCGGGAGCCTAACCAAGCATATATCCCATTAAAAGCAGATGTTTACAAAACTGATTTCTTTCCTCCTGCCCGTCAACATTTTATAATCCACACTGACGATGGGAAAATTTTAATTTGTACGAGGGCCCAACAGAGTGCCAAAGCAATTCATACACCTCATAATAATGGTTTGATAGGCGAGTATTTCCGTAATCGTTTAGACGTGCCCAATGGACGTTCTATTTCCATGGAGGATCTGCTTCGTTACGGAAGAACTGATATAGATTTCTATAAGATTGATGAGGAAACCTACTTTATGGATTTTTCGCCGCCGCAAAATGGATAACCTAACCAAAGAGCAAAGGCGCAAAAACATGCGTAACATTCGTTCAAAAGGCACCAAGCCTGAACAAGTGGTTATGAAAGAGTTGCGCCGAAGAAGGATTTATTTTGCAAAGCACGTAAAAACAATTGATGGGAAACCAGATATAGTATTTCGACGGAAAAAAGTTGTTGTTTTTATTGATTCTGATTTTTGGCACGGTCACCCAGAACGTTTCATAATGCCAAAGACCAACACAGATTATTGGAAAGAGAAAATAGCCAGGAACATAAAGCGCGACAAAGAAGTTAATAAAATCCTGTTACAAGAAGGGTGGACTGTACTCCGCTTGTGGGAGTACCGAATCAAACACGATCTTGATGGCTGCATCAAAGACATTTTGTGTGCAATTGGTAGAGAGTGAAGTTCTTGTCGAGGAAATGATTGGTGACAACTGGCTTGTTAAAAAGTTGGCCGCGCGTTATTGGTTGGGTAAGTTTGGGCTTGCTACTGGGGGCCGGGCTGGGTTTATACCTGGGCTGGGTGGTCTGGCCCACGGAGTTCACCAATGCCAATCCGGCGGCGCTGCAAGAGAGTTACCGCCAGGATTATGCGCGGATGACCGCCGCCGCGTATGCTGCGGACGGCAATCTGGCGGCGGCGGAAAAGCGGGTGGATAGTCTGGGGGAAAACGGCCGTGACTTCTATTTCTCGTTCACCCTGGACGCCATCCTGCGCGGCGGCAACGAAACGGAAATTCGGCAACTGGCGCGGCTGGCCGCCGACCTGGATTTCTCCTCCCCGGCGATGACCCCATACCTCATTGAACCGGAGCCAACTCCATGAGCCGCCGCCGCCGCAGGCAAACGGCCGCACACTTCCCTGCCGAGCCATTCCTGACCCGCATTTCGGCCGCCGGTTTAATTTTGCTGGGGCTGGCGCTGGGGTTGGCCGGGGGGCTGTATTACGCCTGGGTGGCCGCGCCGGTGGTGTTTGTGGACGCCGGCCCATCCCGGCTGAGCGAGTTTTACCAGGACGAGTACATCTGGCTGGTGAGCCAAAGTTTTGCCGCCGATGGCGATTTGGACCAGGCGCGGCGGCGGTTGGACGCGCTGGAAGACCCGGAAGTGAACGGCCGTCTCATCACCCTGCTGGAAACATCCTTGCGCCAACAACAACCGGCGGCGCTCAGCCGAAATCTGGCGCAGTTGGCGCGGCAATTGGGCATTGAAGAGCGCGCGGTAGCCCTGTTTGCGCCCACGCCGCTGTTCGGCACGCCCACGCCGACGGCCACGCCTTTCATCGCCCCCTCGGTGACGCCCACCAGCACGCCGACGCCGACGAACACGCCCCGCCCTACGCTGACGCCGACGAACACGCCCCGGCCGTCGCCCACCCCATTGCCCGTCTATCGCCTGCTGTTCCAGGAACGGGTGTGTCCCGGCGAACCGGCGCCGCGCATCGAGGCGATCACGCTGGACGCCCTGCTAGAGCCGGAAGCGGGCGGCGAAGTGTTGGTCAGTTGGGAGGGCGGCTCAGATCGCTTTTTCACCGGGTTCAAACCGGAACAGGGGGTGGGATATGGGGATTTCGAGATGGCTGAGGATGTGTCGTACACGGTGATGCTGGCGGCGGGAAGTCCCGAAATCAGCGGGTTGCGGGTGGAATTGTGTGACGATGGGCTGCCGGGCGGCTGGCGGTTGACGTTCCAGAATCTGGTGGTGGGAAGTGACTCAAGTGACTGAAGCGACTAAAGTTTGGAGAGGTTCACCCTTTCGCTTTGCCACCCCATCACCTTGTCATCCGACTCAAATGCGGCCGAACTGCCGGGCCAGTTGGGCCACGGAGAGATGGATCATGGTGGGACGGCCGTGCGGACAGGTGTGGGGACTGCGGCACGCTTCCAGTTGGTGAATCATCGCTTCCATTTCGGCCAGTGAGAGAGTTTGCCCCGCTTTAACGGCGGCTGTTTTGCAGACGCGGGTGATGATTTTATCCTCGATTTTCTTCTGCATCGGCTCATCCCCCCGTTCCAGGTCTTCGACGACGGCCGTCACCGCCCGCACCGGATCCATCTTGGCCAGCAGCGCCGGAATTGCCCGCACCATGAACGCATTGGGGCCAAACGGCTCAATGGCAAAGCCCAAATTTTGCATCAGATCGAGATGATCATTCAGTAACGTGGCCTGCGCCGGGGAGAGGTGGACGGCCGTGCCCGCCACCAGCCCTTGCGCCGCCACCGGTCCATTTTCTCGCGCCGCCATGAACTGCTCATACAAAATCCGCTCGTGCGCCGCGTGCTGATCAATCAGGAACATGCCGTCCGGCCCTTCGGTGATGATGTAAGCCGCCCCCACCTGGCCCACGACGCGCATGATGGGCAGCTTATCGCCGCCCAGATGGAGTGACGGCGTGATTGGCGCGGCGTCGCTGTCAGTCGGACGAGGTTCCGGCCATGCCAGATCCAAACCCGTTTGGCCCGATTCGCCGGGTTGGACGAAGGCGCCCGGCTGGACAAAGCCGCCCTTGTCCAGCGATCCGGCCCAGCCGGGCGACATGGCTTCTAGCTGCTGCCCCACTTGCCAGCCGCCCATATCGCGGATAGGGGAATCGGCCACCAGGGTTTGGCGTACAGCTCGCTGCACCGCGCCAAAGGCAGCGTTGCCCCGGCGGAAGCGGACTTCGGTTTTGGCGGGATGGACGTTGACATCCACTTCTTCCAGCGGCAGGGTGAGGAAGATGATCCCCAGCGGGTAGCGGCCGGTGGGCAGCAGGGTGTGGTATGCCTGGATGACGGCGTAGGCGAGGCGGTTGTCTTTGATCCAACGGCCGTTGACAAACAAGGTGATGTGGCTGCGATTGGCCCAATGGAGGCTGGGCGGGCCGATGAAGCCGGACACGGTGACAAGGCGATCGGGTGACGGGGGGACAGACGCTTCTTCGATGGCTAACAGTTGGCGGGCGGTGTCGGGGCCGTAGACGGCCGTGAGTGCGTCGCGCAAATTGCCGCTGCCATTGGTCTGGAAGGTGATGCGGTTGTCATGCGTCAATCGGAAGCGAATGTTTGGATAAGCCAGGGCGTAGCGGGTGACGAATTCATCAATCAGCCGCCGCTCGGTGGCAGCGGATTTGAGGAATTTGAGCCGGGCCGGTGTGTTGTAAAACAGGTTCTCGACGGCGATGACGGTTCCTTGCGGCGCGCCCACGCTGTCCCGGCTGCTGATTTTGCCGCCGTCCATCACCAATCGCACCCCGGCCGTTTCCCCGGCGGCGCGGGAGACGATGGTGATCTGGCTGACGGAGGCGATGGCGGCCAACGCTTCGCCGCGAAAGCCGAGGGTTTGGATGGCGTTGAGGTCGGCGGCGGCAGCCAGTTTGGAGGTGGCGTGCCGGTGAAAGGCGGTTTCGATCTCGGCGGCAGGGATGCCGCTGCCGTTGTCGGCTGCCCGGATGGATTGCCGCCCGCCGCCGCGCACGTCTACGTTGATAGTGGTGGCGCCGGCGTCTACCCCGTTTTCGACCAGTTCTTTGACCACGGAAGACGGCCGTTCCACCACTTCACCGGCGGCGATTTGAGAGGCCAATTGGTCTGAAAGCGCCCGAATCGTCATAGCGCCCAATTGTACCACACCGGGAAGAACGAACGACGGCCGTTGGTGTTATGGCACGTGGCGCGGCTGGTTTCTTTGCCGGCCGCCAGCCGTCACACTATACTTTTGGAAAAACAAATGAGCAGGGAGATATATGCCTTTTCAACCAGATTATGACGTGCCTGAGGAACGAAAACCATACACGCTGATGGGAGATGATCGCGGCATCGGCTGTTTGATGCTGCATGGCTTTATGGGCAGTCCGTACAGTTCGCGGCCGATGGCAGAATATCTGTCGGCGCAGGGGATCACCATGCACTGCCCGCTGCTGCCAGGGCATGGGCATTGGCCGGACAAGTTGTACAAAGTGCCGCGCCAATCGTGGCTTGCTGAAGCGGAAGAGGCGTATCACCAGATTCGAGGGATGGTGGATCAATTGTTCATCATCAGTCATTCGATGGGGACGGTGATGGCCGGGTATCTGATCAACAAGTATCGGGACTTTCGCGGGCTGGTGATGCTGACGCCGCTGTATGACATCCCGGACAAGCGGCTGAGCGTGATGCCTTATCTGCGATACGTGATGCCCTGGTTTTATCCGCATATGCTCAACAGTATGGCGGATTTGATGCGGCAGCGGATGCTGGATTTTGATCCGACGCTGGATTTGGATGACCCGGAAGTACAGAAAAATATCCCGAAGATGACGCGGGTGCCCACGTCGGGACTGGCGCAGATGGTGCAGATGGTGAAGTACGGCCGTCAATTCTGGTCGAAACTCGATTTGCCGGTGTTGATTTTCCAGGGCGGCGACGACCCGGCGGTGCCGCCGGAAACGATGACGAAAATTTACAACATGCTGCCCAGCCAGGACAAGCATTTGCAGACGTTTCCGGAGGCGGGGCATGAGTTGATGCGGCCGTTTGAGCCGGTGCATGAGCAGGTGTGGCGGATGATTTATGAGTTTTTTGTGGAAAGGGCGGGAGGGAAAGGATGAAGTTTTAGGCAGAGAGATGAATTTGAAAGAAAATTCCCCTTCAAAAATTATCCTTGTTCGTCTATAATGACATCTCCTTCACAGAAGCCAATTTCTTCGTCAGTGACGGCCCTTCAAAAATTATCCTTGTTCGTCTATAATGACATCACCAACAAAATAACACCCCAAGTTCCCATCCTTTTTTCTCATATTCTGGGCCAGGATTTTGACCCGGTATTCCGACAAAACAGGCGGTGATAAACAAACCGTATTAAACCGCTTAGCGCTGGTCATTATCCTCATTCCAGAAAAGAAGCGTACCCAAAAGATTACATGAGCAATTAGCAAGGAGGCTCAAGATGCCATTTAAGGAACAATTAAGAAATTCATTGAAATGGGTAGGTCTTATTTCCCTGATCTTCGTCGGCGTGATCAGCCTATTCAACGCACCGGCGCCAAACAGCAAAGAACCTGCTTCTGAAATGCAAGCAGAGATGGAAGAAGAACGGTACGATCAACCGGGCGAGGCGCTCACATTTTATGCCGGGCAAAGATTACCGGCTGGCGTAACCGCTCTCTCGGCCTCCATGTACGATGATGGTATGCGGCAGTTGAACGCCCTGCCCCAAATGGACGTCTCCACCATGAAACCGGTGAATGGCATCGTCCAGGCTGGTTCTCCCTGGAGCGACATAGGGCCGGGCAACGTCGGTGGACGAACACGCGCAATTCTAATTGACCCGAATACCCCCGCCACCATGTATGCTGGCGGCGTGGCCGGCGGCATCTGGAAATCCACCGACAGCGGCAGTACCTGGACCATTTTAGATGATTTCATGGAAAACATGGCCGTTACCACGCTGGCTTTTGATCCCGCCAATCCCAACACCATTTATGCCGGAACAGGTGAAGGTGTCTTTAACGTTGATGCCGTTCGCGGAGATGGCATTTTCGTGTCAATCGATGCCGGGGTGACGTGGACGCAGATTGCCAGCACCGCTAACAACTCCAATTTTTACTATGTGATGGATGTTGTGGTCAGCCCCAATAACTCCAGCCACATTTACGCCGCCACTCGAACCGGCGTTTGGCGTTCAACCAATGGCGGTACGAGCTGGACGCAAGTGGTTAATCACAGTGGCGTTAATTCTCGCTGTACCGACTTGGCAATCCGAACCGGCACCTCTTCTTCGGACACTGTATTTGCCGCTTGTGGTACCTTTTCTATTCAGGGAGTAATTTACCGAACAACGGACGGCGCGACTTGGTCGTCGGTCTACACCGAAGCCAACATGGGGCGCACTGAATTGGCAATTGCGCCATCCAACCAAAATACAATTTATGGATTGGTTTCTAGTACGGCATCAGGAAACTATCAATACGGTTTACTCAGGGTTATCCGGTCAACAACGGGTGGCGACTCTGGTTCCTGGTTATCGCGTGTTGATAATGGCGATCCCACTTTACAAAACACTTTACTTTTGACCAATCCCTATATGCGATGCAACTTCGACTCATACTTTAATCAAGGATGGTACGATAATGTCATTGCTGTCGACCCGACAGATGCTAACACGGTTTGGGCGGGCGGCATCGATTTATTTAAATCAACTGATGGAGGTGCTAGCTGGGCGGCGGCTAGCATTTGGTGGAATGATACCGATACCTGGTATGTTCACGCTGATCAACATGCCATTGTTTTTCATCCCAACTATGACGGCTCATCAAACGAGACAATGTATGTGGGAAATGATGGGGGAATTTTCCGCACCAACGCGGCCGCGAGTGGAACAACGCAAGACCCTTGCAATGTTTTCTCCTCATTAGCTGACTTTGGTTGGACCAGTCTAAACAATGGGTACAATATCACCCAGTTTTACCACGGTGATACGTATCCTACGGGCACGACCTATTTTGGCGGCACACAGGATAACGGCACCAATCTTGGCACGACAGCCAGTACCAGCTGGACTGAAATCAATGGCGGTGATGGTGGATATGTAGCTGTTGATCCCTCTAATACGAGTATTCTTTTCGCAGAAACCACTAATTTATCCATCAGAAAATCAACAGATGGTGGGGTAAATTTTGCCACATCCACAACAGGGATTACCGAAGCACCAGGTAATTTCCAATTCATCAATCCTTTCATCATGGATCCGAATAACTCCAACCGGTTATGGACAGGCGGTTGTACATTATGGCGCACAGATAATCAGGGAACCAGTTGGACACAAGCCAGCATCACAAATCAAGTGAGTGGCAGTTGTGCCACAATTCCTATGAATTCCATTGCTTCGTGGGCGGTGCAACCGGGTAATTCGAACCTGGTTATGGCCGGTGATGAAATAGGGAATATCTATCGCAATACCGCAGCCACATCGGCAACTAGTGGCACAACCTGGACGGATGTCGCCAATATGGGCGGGTATGTTTCCTCAATCTCGTTTGACCCGAACAGCGCCAGCACAGTTTACGCCACGGTGTCTACGTTTGGGGCGACGCATTTGTGGCAAAGCACGGACAGCGGCGCGACGTGGGCAGCTTTTGGCGGTACGCTGCCAGACATTCCCTTCCACTCGGTTTTGGTGGAAACGGGTAACAGCAACCGCATTTTTGTAGGCACAGACCGGGGGATCATCATGACCATGGATGGAGGAACGACGTGGTGTTATGCTCAGGGATTCCCGCGGGTTCCAGCAGAATGGATGGATGAAGAGACGGAGAGTGGCACAACGTATTTGTATGCGTTTACACATGGCCGTGGCGCGTTATGCGCCCCCATCAGCACCATCCCTACCAACGTCACATTGCAAGACGTTTCCGGAACCCCGGTTAACACGCTGACCATCGGGATTCTGGCGGTTGCCGGGGCTTTTGTTCTTTTGACGTTGGGTGTGCTGTGGCGGCGCAGGGAGAAAACGGCCGTCTAACCCCCTCCCCAAAAATCCAAACCAGGGGCGTGGCAAACTCAGCCATGCCCTTTTTTATGCCGCAGACACCAACACCACATGCACCTCCCCCGGCCCATGCACGCCAATACTCAACGTCTGCTCAATATCGGCCGTGCGGCTGGGGCCGGTGATGAGCGCCAGACCGCTGGGCATTCCCCCTGCCAACTGCCGCGCCAGCGCCGCCAAATCGGGCAAAAGCTGGTTTTGGCGCGCGATGGCGATGTGTAGCGGCGGCAGCAAACTGGCCGCGCGCGGATGGTGCGGCGACGCCGCCATCACCAGCGTCCCCGACGCGGCAATGGCGTATTCCACGCCGGTCAGTCCCACATCCGCCTGAGCGATGGCGGACACGGCCGTTCCCCCCACCCCTTCTACCTCAACCACCTCTACCCCCAACCGGGCCAGCAGTTGTTCCATCTCCATTTCCGCCAAAATCTCATGCCCGGACAAAACGGCGCGGCGGATGGCGCGGCCGCCCAAAATATCCCGCACCGCCACCCGCGCCGCCGCCGCATCTGCCACCACATGAACCTGCCCACCGACGGCCGTCAACCGTTCCCCAAACTCCGCCAGCAAATCATCCGGCAATGTCCGCACCGGGTGACTAAATGCTCCAGGATGAGAGACGCCACCCTTCACCCGCTCTCGTACTCGCTGCAAAAACTCAGACTCATTCATCCTTCATCCTTCCGCCTTCCCAAAAACGGCCGTCGGGCAAACGGCCGCAAATCTCGAACCCGCGTCCATCCTTTCAGCGGCCCCGGCCCGCGCCGGATACGGCCGTCCCTGGCCCACAGCCACAGCCCCGCGCCCCCCAACCGCACCGCCGCCCGATACCGCCCCGGCTTCCGCGTGATTTGGCTGTACGCCCGAAATGCTATCTTTTCCGCGGAGACGGCCGTCCCCTCCGCCTGCCGCCGCCGCAGCGCCAGCAGCATACGCGGAATATCAATCCGCACCGGGCACACATCCCGGCAAGCGCCGCACAACGTCGAAGCCTGCGGTAAATCGGCAAAATCCCGCTGGCCAAATAGCAGCGGCGACTGCGCCGCCCCAATCGGCCCTGAATACACCCCGCCGTAAGCATGGCCGCCAATCAGCCGGTACACCGGGCACACATTCAAACAAGCGCCGCAGCGCAGACATTGCAGCGACTCCTCAAACTCGGTTCCCAACAAATCAGAACGGCCGTTATCCAAAATCACCAAATGCAACTGTTCCGGCCCGTCCACCTCCCCCGCCCGGCGCGGTCCCGTCACCATCTGCACATAGCTGGTAATCGTCTGCCCCGTGGCCGAGCGCGGCAGCAGTTCCAACAGCAGCATCAAGTCATTCAGCGTCGGGACTGCCTTTTCCATCCCCATCAGCGCAATGTGAATCGGCGGCACACTCGTCACCAGACGGCCGTTCCCCTCATTCGTCACCGTCACCAATGTCCCCGTTTCCGCCACGGCAAAGTTGACCCCAGAAATCCCCACGCCAGCGGCCAAAAATTGGCGGCGTAATTCTTCGCGGGCTACGGCCGTCAACGTGGGAATATCTGCATCAGCCAACGGCCGTCCCGCCACCTGGCTGAACAACGCCGCCACCTCCTCCCGGCTCTTGTGGATAGCCGGCGCCACAATATGGCTCGGCGTCTCCCCCGCCAACTGGATGATATACTCTCCCAAATCCGTCTCCACCGCCCGCACCCCGGCCGCCGCCAACGCCCCATTCAGCCCCACCTCCTCACTCGTCATAGACTTCGACTTCACGACTAGATCATGTCCGGCCGCCCGCACAATCCCGGTCACGATGGCTTGCACCTCAGCCGCATCCGCCGCAAAATGCACCTGCCCGCCCGCCGCCCGCAGCGCCGCCGCCAACTGCGCCAGATACCTATCCAGATGCGCCAGCGTATGCGCCTTCACCCCCTTCGCCCGATCCCGCATCGCCACTACATCATCCAATTCATCCCACGCCCGCATCCGGGCCAGGTCAAACTTGCCCGCCGCCTTTTGCAGCGCCGCCTGCAACTGCGCGTCGTTCAGCGCCTGTTCTACTCGTTCATAAAATGGGAGCGGGTTTTGCGCCATCATCTCATCCTGTCGTCCAATGTGTTAACAAAAAATGGTTGGACATGCCGGTGAAACCACGTATAATGTTTCCGGTAAATTTTACCTCATGTCCAAATTTACCATAATATCTACTTTTGAATCCGTAGGAGGATGAAAAAATGAAATTGAAACGCACAAGTTTACTGGTTTTGCTGCTTCTGTTGCTGGCCCTGGTACTCGTTGCCTGTGGCGGCGACGATACCGCGGAGCCGGCCGCTAATGAAAATACAGACACCACCACAACCGAAGACACTGATGCAACGACCGAAGAAGCTGACTGCGCCAGCGACGAGGTCTTCTGTGTCGGCTTGGTGACGGATGTCGGCGAAATTGACGACAAATCCTTCAACCAATCCGCCTGGGAAGGGGCGCAGCGCGCCGAAGCCGAACTGGGCGCTCAGATTGACTTCATCGAAACCAAAGACGCCAAAGATTACGCCACCAACATCGGCTTGTTCGCCGAGAATGGTTACGATGTCATCGTCACCGTCGGCTTTGCCCTGGGCGAAGCCACAGCCGAAGCCGCCGGTCAATACCCCGACATCAACTTCATCGGCGTGGATCAGTTCCAGGCATGGCAGTTTGATGAAGACACATCCAACGACATCGCCAATCTGGCTGGTTTGATCTTCCCCGAAGATCGGGCTGGCTTCCTGGCCGGGGCGTTGGCCGCCATGCTCTCCGATTCTGGCACGGTAGCGGCTGTGTTAGGCACTGATTTGGTGCCGCCGGTGGTCGCCTTCAAAGAAGGGTACGAGAATGGCGCGCGCTACATCAACGCTGACATCAACCTCATTTCCACTTACCATCCGGGCGGTCTGGATGTGGCTTTCACCGACCCTGAATGGGGCGCGAGCACAGCCAAACAGGCGATTGACCAGGGCGCAGACGTTGTCTTCGGCGCTGGCGGCAAGACTGGCAACGGCGCTCTGATCGAAGTTGCCGGCAACGAAGGCGTTTTCTGCATCGGCGTGGACAGCGACCAATGGGAAACTGTGCCAGAAGCGCGTCCTTGCCTCGTTTCCAGCGCCATGAAACTCATCACCCCCGGCGTCTTTGACCTGATCAAAGCCTCCAATGATGGATCTTTCCCGGCTGGCAACTTCTTCGGCGGAACCGGTCTGGCTCCGTTCCATGACTTTGACGCCGAGATAGCTCAGGATATTAAAGATCGTCTGGCTGAAATTGACGCAGGTCTGGCCGACGGCTCGATTGAAACTGGTTACAATCCTGGCGGGTAACAGCCAATTTCATTGACTGGCATCAAAAAATGTGCGGCATACCGGTTGGTATGTCGCACATTTTGTATCCGCAGCAATATGTTTCTCGGATAATGCGAATTGTCGGGATGGGTTGAGGTTCTGGGTTTATGACGGAGCAAGAAAATCAAAACGGATCGAACGGCCGTGTACCCAATTTACTGAGACAGGCATGGCGAACGACCAGTGTGCCGGTAACGGCCGTGCTGTTGGCTGCGCTCATCGGCGCTATTATTTTGGCCGTATCCGGCGCCAATCCAATTGAAGCCTACGCCGCCCTGATCAAAGGCTCATTTGGCGGCATGCCTGCCTTTGGCCGCACATTAGAAAAAGCGACGCCGCTCGTCTTCAGCGGGCTGGCCGTCGCTTTTGCGTTTAAGGCGGGACTCTTCAACATCGGCGCGCAGGGGCAGCTTCTCTTTGGCGCTATCATAGCGGCCTATGTTGGTTTCAATATCGAGGGGTTGCCGGCCGTCATCCATGCGCCCCTGGCTTTGCTGGCCGGCGCGGCGGCCGGCGCCCTGTTTGGGGCGCTGCCCGGCGCGCTTAAAACCTACACCGGCGCTCACGAAGTCATCACCACCATCATGCTCAACTTCGTGGCCATCAACATCACCGACTATCTGGCAAACGGCCCCTGGAAGGACGCCAGCCCCGGCAACATCGTCGCCCGCACGCCCAAAATTTTCGAGTCGGCCGAAATTCCAGTGATCGGCTCCATTCCTCTGGGATTCGTCATTGGTGTGGCTGTTGCCGGGTTGACTTGGTGGCTGCTGTGGCGAACGACTGTCGGCTACGAAATTCGGACGGTGGGATTAAATCCTCATGCCGCCCAGTACGCTGGGATTCGGGTGGCGTTTACCGTTATTTTGACGATGACGTTGAGCGGATTGCTGGCCGGTATTGGCGGCGCCATTGAAACGCAAGGGGTGGTGGGCCGGTTTCAACCCGGCTTTAACGCCAATCTCGGTTTTGACGGCATCACCATCGCTTTGTTGGGCAAGACGCACCCCATCGGCGTGATTCCGGCGGCGCTGCTGGTGGGGGCGATGAAAGCTGGCGCCAGCCAGATGCAGTTTGACGCCGGCGTGGCTAAAGAGATTGTTGACGTGGTGCAAGCCTTAATTCTCTTCTTCGTGGCCGCCGATATGATTGTGCGCTGGATTATTCGCTCGCGGGCGACGGATGAAGAAAAGATTACGCTCAGCACAGGCTGGGGCGGGTAAAAGAGAGATACGCATGGAAATAACAACTTCTACTCCTGCCTGGAAACAAGTGTGGGATAGACTGGGTATTTTAGGGTTGGTGATCATTGCGGCGCTGGCAGGTATTTTCGTCAGTTACACGCGCAACCCGTTAGCGACAACGGCCGTACTCAACTCCACCCTGCGCCAATCCACGCCCCTGGTGCTGGGCGCGTTGTGCGGCCTGCTCGGCGAACGCTCCGGCGTCATCAATATCGGTATTGAAGGCCAGATGCTGCTGGCCGCCTTCATCGGTTTCCTAGCCAATGTGTGGACGGGTAATTTATTTTTGGCGGTTCTGGCCGGAATCGGCGCCGGCGCCATCTTGGGGCTGCTGTTGGCTTTCATGTCTGTCAGCCTGAAAATGGATCAGATCATCGGCGGTACCGTCATCAACATTCTGGCCATCGGACTCACCGGCTACTTTTATCAGGCCGGTTTAACCACGCAGGGCAAGCTCCAACCCATCACGCTCGGCGCTCTGGCCGACATTCCGCTCATTGGGCCGGTGCTGTTCAACAATCCGCCCATCACTTACGCCACGCTGATTTTGGTGGTGATCGTCCATTATGTGTTGTTTCATACCCGATGGGGGTTGCGCACCCGGGCCGTGGGCGAACATCCCAGCGCCGCCGACACGGTTGGCATCAACGTCTATTTTATGCGGTACGCCAACGTCATCATCGGCGGCGGCATCGCCGGGTTGGCCGGGGCGTTTCTGACGTTGGAAGCGGTGGGTTCGTTTGAGCGATTGATGACGAACGGCCGGGGCTTTGTGGCGCTGGCCGTGATGATTTTCGGCAAATGGACGCCGTTTGGCGCGTGGGGCGCGGCGCTGTTGTTTGGATTGGCAACCGCCATGCAAACCCAGCTTCAATTCACCGGCGGATTGGACATTCCCCATCAGTTTATTGGGATGCTGCCTTATGTTTTGACAATTGTGGTGCTGGCCGGGTTTGTGGGACGTTCCCGGCCGCCGGCGGCCATCGGCCAGCCGTATGAGACGGAGTAGAGGAAACCGATGAGCAACGCAACCAAAGAAGTCGTTCTGGAAACGAAGGGGATCACCAAGCGGTTTCCCGGCGTACTGGCCAATGACCGGGTCGATCTCACCCTGCACAAAGGAGAAATTCTGGCTTTGCTGGGTGAGAATGGAGCGGGTAAGAGTACGTTGATGAACATGATCTACGGTCTCTATCACCCGGACGAAGGGGATATATGGGTCAAGGGGGAACATGTGCGTCTGCAAGGGCCGCGCGACGCAATTAACCGGGGCATCGGCATGGTGCATCAGCATTTTCAACTGGTTCCGGTGATGACGGTGGCGGAAAATGTGATACTGGGCGAGGAAGTCACGTCAGGCGGGCGGCTGGATATGCGGGCAGCGCAGCGGCAAGTGCAGGCGTTGTCGCAGAAGTATGGTCTGGCGGTGGATGCGACGGCTGTCATCGAAGACCTGCCGGTAGGAACCCAGCAACGGGTGGAAATCATCAAGGCGCTGTATCGTAACGCCGACATTTTGATCCTGGATGAGCCGACGGCCGTACTGACCCCGCAAGAAGCCAACGAACTGTTTCGCATCATGCGCGACCTGACGGCGCAAGGCGTTTCCATCATCTTCATCACCCACAAGCTCAAAGAAGTGCTGGCCGTCGCCGACAACATCGGCGTGCTGCGGCGGGGGCAGATGGTGGGCACCGCCGATCCCGAAACCGCCACCGAAGCCAGTCTGGCGGAGTTGATGGTGGGGCGGAAGGTGTTGCTGCGCGTGGAAAAATCAGATGCGAAACCGGGCCAAACAGTGTTAGAAATCCGCGATCTGCAAGTGAAAGATGATCGCGGCCAAATGGCGGTGGCCGGAGCCAGCCTGGAAGTGCGCGCCGGAGAAATCCTGGGCGTCGCCGGGGTGCAGGGCAACGGCCAGCGGGAGATGGTGGAAGCGCTGACCGGATTGCGCCCTGTCGAGAGCGGCCAGATTTTCGTCAATGGGCGGGAAAGCGCCCGCTTTTCGCCGCGTCAGGTGACGGAGGCAGGCGTGGCCCACATCCCTGAAGACCGGGAGAAGCACGGGTTGGTGGCGGCGTATTCCATCGCTGACAATATGGTGTTGAACCGGTATTACCAACGGCCGTTTGCTAACGGTCTGGCGCTCAACCGGGAAGCGATCAACGAAAACAGCCAACGACTGGTTGAAGAATATGATGTACGCACCCCCGGTATTACCACGCACGCCCGCAGCCTTTCTGGCGGCAACAAGCAGAAGGTGATCGTCGCCCGCGAGTTTTCCCGCCCGGTGAAACTGCTCATCGCCAATCAGCCGACGCGCGGCATTGATGTGGGTTCAATTGAGTTTATTCACAAGCAAATTGTGACGCAGCGGGATAGGGGGGTGGCGGTTCTGTTGATTTCGGCCGAGCTGGATGAGGTGCTGAGTCTATCAGATCGGGTGGCGGTGATGTTTGACGGCCGTATTGTCAAAACATTGCCCATCGCCGAAGCCACGCGGGAACGGGTTGGTCTGCTGATGGCCGGGAGTGATCAGTGACCGGTGAGCAGTAATCAGTATTCAGTATGAACCGCCAACTGAACACTGACCTACCGCAGCATGGTGAGCAGCGCGATGGAGACGGTCATGGCGTGACTGATGGCGGAGAGACGGCCGTCCAACAACGCATACCGCAAATCCCTCATCGTCACCCATCTGGCCCGGCCTGGTATGTTCGGCAGGGCAATTTGTTGGGCATGTTGGGCGACGAAAAAATGCCCCACACGGGCGGGCAGGTAAGAACCGACGGTGTAACTCCCCAGGTAGCGCCATTCGTTGCTTTGCAGCCCAGCTTGCCGGAACAAGGCTTGTTTGACGGCCGCCAAAGGATCGGCGTCATCCTCCAGGCTTTCGCTTACCAGCCGCCATGTCAAGATGTTCGGCCCCCGCCCTTCTCGCTCGAAAACAAGCGCCTGCCCCTGCTCGTTGAGAACGAGGACGTTGACGAAATCGCGCATCATCCCCAACCTTTTTTCTCTCTCCAGACAACCAGGCGCAGGCGGATAGGCGTGATTATCAGCCAAAGCTGACAATGAATCTGTTCCAGATGTTAGCGGTGTCTCCACGTCTTGCTCTCTCCGTTCAATGAACTGCGGCGTTGTTAGCTGGCGCTACCCGCCCGATAGGCATCGCGGCTCTGTTGGTATCATGGCCCACCAGGGGGTTATATGGTCTCGCCGTTCCCCGCCAAACACAGCTTGATTACGGCCGTTCTCGTTTGACAGAACCACATCACCCATGTGAATAGGTAACATTACCGTAGCATGGTTATATTACGATGAATCTTTCATAGCGCAGCAACGTTTCCCACATGATTTCCCCATATGCTCTAGACAGAAATATCCGCCTGCGCTATACTAATTGCCATCCACAACTGTCAGGCAATGTTTTGCCGTGACAAGATATGTATAGAGGGTTTAACCCCGCACCACGCGGGGTTATTTGTTCTCATTGCCATATGCCAACGGAGAACGGAGCAGACAATATGACCTACCAAGAACATGTCATTTATGTAACCGAAGAAGGATTAGCCAAAATCAAAGAAGAGTTGGCGTTTCTGACAACTGTTAAAAGGGAAGAGTTGGCGCTAAAACTAGAAGCGGCGATCAAGCAAGGCGATCTGAGCGAGAATGCTGACTATCACGCGGCTAAAGAAGAACAAGGCTTCATCGAAGGCCGCATCAAAGACCTGGAAGATTCGTTGCGACGCGCCGAAATCATCAGCGAAGAAGTAAGCACGGACCGGGTGCGCGTTGGCACCACGGTGACAGTGCAGGAAGAAGGGGTTGACGATGAAGAGACGTATTACATCGTCGGCGTTCATGAAGCGGATCCTGGCAATGGTCGTATCTCCAACGAATCCCCCTTTGGCCGAGCTTTACTAGGCGCGAAAAAGGGGCAGACGGTGACGGCCTTGACCCCCGGCGGCCAAATTCAACTGCAAGTGAAAAATATCTCCTGATTTCCCTCAACTGGTCTAACACAAACGGCCGTCCCGACTGGGGACGGCCGTTTTGCTTTACAAGCAATTATGGGACTTCAGGGTTTCATGGGTGGCAGATGCCCTTTGTGTCAATATAGGGTGGGACACTTTACACTCAGAAATTAGTGTAGAATCTGAGGGCGAAGGAGATAAACATGACACAAAAACAGGACACAATCATTCATGGCAATGGGGTTGGAACGATAGGGCTGCCAAACCCGGAGGTGCTGCCAAAAGCAAAACGGCGCACATTTACGGCCGG
>JAJRVV010000133.1 GCA_024277135.1 Chloroflexota bacterium
CGAGGCGCGTGTACCGCTCTTCGCTCAACTCGTGGTTGAACGGGTCTTCGGTGTGGGTGAAGAGGAAGAAGTAGAGCGGCTGCCGCCCGCCGCCGCCGCTTGCCAGTTCAGGCACAGGGGCGGGGGTGAAGGCGTCGCCGGCGAGCGGAGCTGTCGAGGTCGGCGCGGTGGGAACGGCCGTGTCCGGCGTCGTCTCGGTCGTGCAGTCCAATGGGCAATTTTGGGCGGTCTCGAACCGGCCGCAGACGCCGTCGCCGCAAGCGTGGGGGGGGACGGCCGTTGGCGCGGGCTGCGCATCAACCGGCCGGGCAGATTCTGGGGGCGGCGTCGGCGCAGTTTCCCCGGCAGCGCAGGCGGCCAGCGTCGCGGTGAGTAAAACAACGATGAGAAAGAGGTAATGTTTCATGGGATATGTCCTGAAAATTATGAATTATGAATGATGAATTATGAATTTTCATCCCCTGTGGCGCGGTTATCCTGCGTGTATGCTCCTGTAATTTAAGATCGTAGATTTGACATAATCTCCCGATCTATTCCCGCGTATACGCGCTGATCAGGCATTGCAAATCAATAACGCCTTGCGAATCGCGCCCCACGTCGTATGAGACAAAAAGTGTATCGTCATAAAGCTGCACCCAGGGGCGTTGGGCGTTGAAGCTTCCGGTAACGGCCGTCACCTGAATCTGATCCAACAGGTTCCATTCCTGGTCATAAACGTCTACCATCACGTCGCCGCGGCCGTGTTCGCCGCGGTGGTAAGCGATGTAAATCTGCCCGTCGGCCGTTGCCCCGCCCATAGACCATTGGGCATTCTCCTCCAGCAAGACGCTGCCCTGGTAACGCCAGTCGGCATCGTAAAGGTAGGCGTACAGATTGTTGGCGAAGAAGTTGTCGGCGGCGACGTAGGCGAAGCCGTCGCCGTAGGGAATCAGGACGCCGCCGTTGATGTTGGGCGCGTCGTCCAGAACGTGATCTTCCAGGGGGTTCAGGTCGGCGTCGTATACCCAGAGGTGGGTGTAGAGCGCCTCGTCAGGGTCCGCTTTTTGACCGGGCTGCATGTCGGCGTTGTTGGGGTTGTACAGCCCGCTGAGATAGAGACGGCCGTCCCAAACGCGTAGCATCTGGTCATTGGCGGCGTGGCCGGCGGGCAGCGGCGCGACAACTTCTTGCAGCCGGTTGAACGCCAGGTCGTACTTGCCCAGCGTCCAGCCGTCCGGGTGACCGTTGAGGGTGTAGTAAAAACGGCCGTCGGAATCAACAGCCAGGTCGCCGCCATGTTCAGAGAATGGTTCCGGCGCGCTCTGGAAGGTCAGGTCATTCCCCAGGCGACGGTAGACGATGCCCTCGTAACGGGCCTCCTCGTTATCGCGCATCCGGAACGAGCCGCCGAAGAGGACGTCGTACCCATCGCCGTCAGGCCGCTGGAAGAGGCGGCAGAAACCGCCTATATCGTATTTCTCTCCAGAGGGCGCGGTGGCGATCAGCGTGGTCTGATATTCCCAGCCGCCGGGCGAACCGGCGGCGCGTCCCTGGGCCAGGTATTCCGCCTGGGGCAGCGGATCAACCGCCTGAGCGTACATCGCCGCGCCGGGGTCGCCGTTAGCCGGCTGCGAGTCGGCCCCCGGCCCCGGCGGCGGATTACCGGGCTGGTTGGCTGGCGGATTACCGGGTTCGGGTTGTCCGGCCGCGCCGCCGATCTGCTTGTAGAAAAAGGCGTAGCCGCCGTCTGGCAAGGCTGCCAGGGACGGGTCCGCGCCGCCGCCGGGAATCTGCCCGCCTTCTTCCACCGTCCAGGTCTGCCCGCCGTCTGTGGAGATGAGGCTTTGGCTGAGGTAGAGGCGAATGCGGCCGTCCGGCGAAACGGCCAGTTCGGGAATGCCGCGCACGTTGACGATGACGCCGGTCAGTTCAAAATTGTAGCCGTCGTCGCTGGCGGCCAGCAGCGTTTCGCCGTTGCGGGTCAGCGCCAGCAGCCAACGGCCGTCCGGCAGTTGCGCCAGGCTGGGGTCGGTGACGCCTTCCACGGCAATTAACTGCTGTTCCACCGT
This sequence comes from Chloroflexota bacterium, assembly GCA_024277135.1. GTDB lineage: Bacteria > Chloroflexota > Anaerolineae > Promineifilales > Promineifilaceae > JAJRVV01. The sequence continues at coordinate 2,049 of JAJRVV010000133.1, forward strand.
GAAATGGATGCCGTCTTCGGAGACGGCGCTGTAAATGGGGTGCGGTTGGCCGGAGGCTGTCGGCGGCCCGCCGACAAAGCTGCCCAGGTAGTAAACGAGACGGTAACGGCCGTCCGGCAGGCGGGTGACGTCCGGGTCTACAGCGTTGCCTTCAAAACGGCCGTCCAGCTTCACGCAGTCCAGAACCTCCCACGCGCCGGATTCCGTCTGGCGGGCGGCAAAGACGCCGTGTTGGCCCGGTTCGCCGTTGACGAAGTAAACCCACAGCTTCCCGTCCGGCCCAATCACCCCGTCCGGCACGGAGGCGTGATCTAGGATCATTTCCCCCTGATCGGCAAACTGGAAACCGTCCGGGCTGGCAGTCAGGAAAACCTGGTGGTTATACAGCGGCGATTCCCCGCCGGATTCGCCGGCGGCGCAGGCGGCGCCGGCGTCGGGCGCGGGGGGGAGCGTGGGCGCGGCCGTTGGCGGCGGCGCGGCGGGTTGGGTGGCGGTTGGCGGCCCGGGCGCGGTTACGGCCGAGGCGCAGGCTGTCACCCCTGCAGTGAGTAATGCGACCAGGAAAAAGATGTGATATTTCATACAAATTTCCTCTGCAATATCTACAAGAAATCTAACCAGTAAACCGCCGCGCGTCCCGGTTCCAGACGGCCGCTAATTTCCAGAGAGCCGTCAGCGTTGGTGCGAAAGGAGACGCCTTCGCCGCTCACCGCTTCGGTAATTTGCAAACTCGCCGTCTCCAGCCCTAGGGCTGCCGCGTCAATCGTCAAGGCGAAGTCAGCCGGCGCATCGCTCCAATTATATGTGGTAAAGGCTTGCTTCCCAAAGCGTTCCACCCACACATCGGGATGGCTGCTGCGGGCATACGTGATAGGCTGCCAGCCCAGCGCGATCAGCCGGGTCGTCTCACTTTGCGCCCATGCCAGCGCCTCCTCATAGCCGTCAGGCCAGTCGGCGCCGTTATCGCCCCGGCTGGGACGGACGCCGTAGAACAGCGCTTCGTGGGCAAAATCTTCAACCTGCGCCAGAGTCAGGTTGGGCTGCTGGTTGGCAAACAGGCGCGGGCGGCTCATGGCTGTTGCCATCCGGTAATCCAAAATGTCCGGCGTCCAGTTGGAGCCTTTGGCCGACGCCCCCTCTCCCCCAAAAGCGTCAATGTATGGGGCCAACTGCGTGGGGATATTGAGCGCCCAGAAGTTGACGCTGACGCTGCGGTACGGTTCCGGCTGCGCGTCCAGCAAGGCGCGTAAAGCTGCTAGAAACTCCCATCCGGCCGAAGCGGTGTGTACACCGGGCTGGTAAGTGTTGGGATCATACGTCAGCGGTAAATCGGCGGCGGTCAGATGTTCCGGGCAAAGGTCTACGGCGCTGGTGGAGATGAAATTGTCAATGAAAATGCCGTCCAGCCGCAGCCCGGCGGCGGCCGTGTCGGTAAACAGGGCGTCCAGTTCGGCCAGTTTTTGCGCGCCAAAGCCGTCGGGCAAATCGGGGTCTACGTTGGGAATCCAGATCGCCTCCCATTGGCCGTCCGACCAGGGGTAGACGCCGATGCTTTTCAGGTGCGGCTCCCCGGCAGAATCGCAGATCACAGAGGATGGATAGCTGGCTTTGGGCGATCCGGCGGCAGAAAGGGCGTCCAGATATTGCCGGGCGTCGGCAAAAGAGGGGGATGGCGCGTTCTCGTCGGCCATATGGATGGGCAGTTCGTAGACGATGTATTGGGCGGCGTACACGTTGGCGTCGTTGTACTCTTGCAGCCGTTGGGCTTTGGGGCCGTCGGCGCGGAAATGTTCGCGCGCAAAATCGCTGTAGGCGGTGAAGTTGTCGGCCGGGGTGTCGTACTCTTCGGGGTTAATGGCGGCGTGTTTGGCGGCGGCGGCGCGCAAGCCCCAGCCCGGGTCGCTCTGGTACAGTTGCAGCGAGAAATCGGCGCTGTTGTTCAGTTTCACGGCCTCGGGGCTGATGCCCAGGTGAGCGCGTCCCTCGTAGCGGCCGGCGACGCCGTCGTAGCGCAGCAGCAGGTAGCGCGGCGAACCCAGCGGCTGCGCCAGCGCCAGGCCGCGCGTTCCATCTTCCAGCGCGGCATAGGGGTAGAGTGAAATCGGCAAATAACCCATGATGTCGGCGCTGACCGCGTTGGCGAACGCCTCGCCGGCAGTGATAGGACGGCTGGCGCGTAGATCGTCCCACCACGTCCAGCCTTCAGCGGATAGCGGCGCTCCCCAGGCGGCGTCAAAGGCGCGCGCCCGGCCGTCGGGATCGGTCATCTCTACGGTGACGGCGATGTGATCGGCGTAGGGGCGGTAGGTGACGGCAACTTGCAATCCGGCTGTTTCGCCGGACTGCGTAACGTGATCATCGGCTATTTCCAGCGCGCCGGTCAAGGGTTGGTCTGTCTCCCGGCTCTCTACCCAGGCCAGATCGTCAATCCAGACCGCACCGGTGATGGGCTTGGCTCCGGCCACGATTTGCACGACCGCTGCTCCCGGCGGCGCAGTCAGTTCCCGGCTGATTTTGCGCCACGTCTGCGCGTTCCAATGCAGCGCCGCCGCCAACTGCGGAGTCTGGTTCAACGGCGACCCGCCCGCGTCCAGCCATTGCAGATAGAGGCCGCTGACCAGTCGTTCGCCAGTGTACAGGCTGTCCTGCCAGAAAGTGGGGTTGCCCGCTTCGTTCACGTAGCCGAACTCTACCTTGAAATGGCCGGAGACGCGGTAGCGCGCACCGGGGGTAACGGCGATAGGCGCGCTGATGACAGCGCCCTGGCCGTTCTCATTTTGGCTGCGTATTTCCAGCGCGCGCGAGCCGGAATAGGCGGCCTTGTTGATGACGTTTATGTCTGTGTTGCTGTGCAGGTAGGGCGCCCAGCCGCTGTCGCCGGACTCGAAATCCGGGTTGGCGAGCTGGTTGGGGTCGCCGGGCGCGTTTGCCTGGGTCAGGTCGCGCACGACGAGAGGGAAGGCGGGGGTGATGGGCAGGCTGTCGCTGTTGATAGTGATGGCGGTGATTTGCCCGGCCGGGGATAATGTCAGGCTGAGGCCGTCGCCGGTGGACAGGCGGGCGCCGCCGTCTGCCAATGGCTCGATTTGACCGGGAACGGCCGTTGGGCGGGCGTCAACGTCTGTGCCGCTGTTTGGCCGGGCGGCGGGGGGAACGGCCGTCGTCTCTCTGGTCGCATCGGGCGGCGTACCGGCCGGGCGTTTGAACAGGCTGCAAGATGAGATCAGGAGAGCCAACAGGGCTATTAAAAGGGTTGAGCGTTTCATGACAATATTCTCCTAATCTTCCTTATCTGGTTTCTGCCGCAAGGGACGCTTCCCGCAGCGCCTGATACTTCGGCGCGTCGGCGAGGGGCTGGCCGGCGTACTCCAGCGCGCCCCAGTTGCAGCAGGTTCGGGGATAGTAAACGTACAGGTAGGGCGCCAATACGCCGCGATCACCTGAAGCCCAAAGCGCGTACAGCTCCAGGTAGATCTCTTTCATGCGCGGGTGGCGGTTAGCGGCGCGAATCTTCTCGATGAAGGCCGCGTTTCCCAGCACGAGTTCGTTGCACGCCGCGCTGCTCATGCCCGCGCATTTCACTTTGCTGGCGTTCATGGACTGCCCCCCTTCATAGCCCACAACCGGCAGGCCGTACCGGTCCGCAACCGCCTTTTGTTCGCTCAGGAAAGTCGCCAGCGTGGTCTCGATTTCGACTTGCAGCCGGTCTAGAATCTCTTCCGTGGCGATGTCGTTAATGCGGTTTTCATTCACAATCTCCTGGATCACGCGCCCGCCAAAGTAGGCGCTGTGGGTGATGGCGTCTACGGCCGCGCCGCTGGGGTTAACGCGCGGGTCGGCGAGCGCCTGCAGCAGGCCCTCGGTGTATTCGGCTCGGGCCGTGTGCGTGGGCAGCAGCTGCACCAGCCGCTCCGCACCCCCAAACTCCGCCGCGAATATCTCGAAGATTTCCAACGAACGGCGCACGGTGTAGCCCTGCCGGGCGGCCGTCTCATTCATCTCCGGCCACAACGCCTGCCCCTGCTGCGCAGCGTAACCGGCCGCCGAAAACCCCGGATTCCAGACCTCATTGGCATATTCGATGTAAACTTTCCGTTCTGGGTTAAGGTTGGCGGCCAGCATCCGCGCCAGTTGGCGGACGTAATCGTCGCTGGCGCGTTCCGGGATGTTGATCCAGGGGTCGGCGCCGACTTCGTTTGCCAGCAGGTAGATATACTCCAGGGCCAGGCCGGTCGGCCAGGTTTGCTGGGCGGCGTCGAAGGGGGTGCGCTGCGCCCATTCGGCCACGCTGCTGTTGTTGGTGCGCAGCGCGTTCATAAAACGCAGCACGCCGAAGATGCGCAAGCGTTCTACAAAAGGGGGGTAAAAAGGCTGGCTCTCGAAAACGTCGGCGTAGCCAGGCATGACAAAATGAATATCCCGGATGGGGTCATCCGGCGCGGAGGCGGTGATGCGCAGCATGATGCCCTGTATCCCTGCCCCGCCAGGGTCGGTGTTCACGGACACGCTGTACCGCCCCGCTTCGGTGAAGATGCGCTCGCCGGTTGTGCCCGAAAGTTCGATGGTTCCAGCGCCCTCGAAGATGAGCGTGTACTCGCCGTTGGGGTAATAGCCGCCAATGTTCCAGGCGATGTAGGTGGTGGCCGGTTTCCCCGGCGCAGCCGGGCAGGGGATTTGCCGCGGCCAGCCGCGCCCGTCTACGCACGCCAGCGGCAACTGGTCGTCCGCCAGTTCCTCCGCGCTGCCGGCAAAGGGACGGCTCTGCTTGAACAGGTCAACGAACAGTAACTGGCTCGAAGCGTGCCGGACGGCGTCCAGGTTGATCCCCAGGGAGCGGCTGGACGCAGGAAAGGGCGTGGTCGTTGTGGGCGCGAGCTGCGTTGCGGGTGGGGTTGTGGCCGGCAGTGAAGTTGGCTTGGGCGTTGGCAGTTCAGCCGTCGTCGCTGTTCCGGTCATAGAGGGAGCAGGGGCGGAAGTCGCCGGCGGAGCCTCGATGACAGCCGTGGGCGTGGCGGGCGGGGTCAGGTTGCACGCCTGGGCGAGCAGCGCGAGCGCGGCGGTGAAGCCGAAGATAGTGTACCGGGCGCTGATTTTCCGTGGCGCATTCATACGCATCATTCCTTACGAGGCTGTGCCGCTCTCCTGACCGCGCCACGCCTGGCTCCAACAACGGCCGTTACCGCCGGTCCATCAAGTCGCTTACCGTTTCTATTGTAACCCCATATTGCTGTAACAGTTGGAAAAGCGGCTCGATCTGGTTGAAATCCTTTTCAAACGTCTCGTCGTTAAAAACAAGGCCCAGATACTCGCCGGACGCGGCCGTTTGCAGGGCAGTTTCCACGTCGTCCAGGTCAACGGCCGCATTTCCAAAATGTTCAATCAAATACCCCGCGTTGTAAATCTCCACTGCCGGGTAGCCGTTATGCGTCACTTCCACTGGCGTACTGAGCAAATCGTCTGCCGAAGGCGTCTCGCCGGAGTCGGTAGCGAAGTACAACACCCCCGCCGGCCAATCCGTCGCCTCATCCGACATGCCGGCCGAGGTCATGCCCTGCTGAGAAAGCGGGGCCAGGAAGGTCATCAAGTCATCCATGCTGCCCAGATACATCCCCTCGGTCGCATACCAGCCGTCAGCGCGCACGGCCGTCGGGTCATCGGTGTAGCCGTCAAAGAATTTGTGCGTCGGGCCGTGATGATGCAGGGCAATTTCGTGCCCGTTAGCCTCCCAGGCGCGAACAGTGTCCAACAAATTGTTTTGGTAGACGTATTCAGCCCAGGGCGCGGAAAATTGCAGAGTCACTTTAACGCCGTACTGGTCGGCCAGGGCCATAAACCGCTCCAGCAATGGCCAGAGAGTGTTGACGCGGTTCATCCGGCTCACTTCCAGATGAAAGGCAATAAACGCGCCTTCGACAGGGCCGCCGCTCTCCTCCGGCGCGGAGGCGGTGACGGTGGGCAGATAGACAGTTTCAGAGGGGGTCACGGCCGTACTGCTCCCCAGCGCCGCCGAACCATTGTTATCCCGCCGGTAACGGGGCCACACGGCCGTGCCATACCCATTCACCCCGCTGTTTTCAATAATATTCAACGTCCCGTCCTCCTGCGCGACGTAGATGACGCCGTCCCGGATGACCGGGCTGGTCAAAACGCGGGCGTCAGAGGCCAGCGCATATTCCTGAGCCACCTGCCCATCCAGCGTCAGAATTTACAGTTTGCCGTCCGTGGCAAACAACACATATTGATCATCCGCCAGCGTAGGAGAGGCGTGGGCAAAGCTGCCCGGCGCTTCCGCCAGCAGCGTCGTCTGGCACTCCGGCGTCACCCGCAGCAACTGGCCGCGCCGCGTATTTTGCGCGTCCGGCACAGCCGCGGCGACGTAAGCGTTACCGTCCCTGTCCACCGTGGGAGCGGTGTAAAAGCCAACCGACTGCGTTTGCGGCTCAAAATCAAATTCCACCCGGCACTGCTCCTGCAAATTCAAATCCAGCCGGTAGAGGACGCTTTTCATATCCACGTCATTGGGGCGGACGTACTGCACCCACAGCCCCGTTCCATCCGGCACAACCTCGCCGGAAACGGAATCCATGTTAGCCCCCTGGAAAGGCTGCTTGTAACAGGCCAAATCGCCCGGGTCAAAACTCGCCAATACGTTCAGTTCCCTGTCCGTTTTGATGACAGAGCAGCCGTACAGGTACGCCGTCTCGTCGCCGCTTTTCTCGCCGATAGTCTGCGCCGCGCTGCCAAAATAGAGATAGTCGCCGTCCGTCGTCACGCTGGTGCCAATCCAGGCGCGGAAGCCGTCGTCAGTCGTCAATTGATGCGCGATATTGCCGCCGCTGTCAATGGCGAAGAGCGCGCCGCAGTTCGGGTTAATCGGCTCCTGGCAGGTAGAACCGGGCGCGTTGATAGAGCCAAAGTAATACAAACCGTCCAATACCGCACCGCCGCTGTCGGAAGTCATGCCCACACTCATTTTTTGGCGCATCTCCAGCGTTTGCGGATCAAACAGCAGGGTTGTGCCGCCAAATACCACATTCCAGTAAACGGTGTTTTGCTCCGGGCTGTAAAGCAGCGGCGCTTCGCCGTTGGAACCGGTGTACAGGGCGTAAAGCTGCCCGTCCTGCAGATTGTAGCCGAACAACGTGTATTGGTATGGGCCGTGATTGTCGCAGCCCATACTGTGTTCGTGCATGGGGTAAACCAGCCAATCGTTAACCAGAATGGGCGTAGCGGTCAGGTTGGCGCATTCGGTGGCCGGGATTTGGACGTAGCGGACGCCGTTCGCCTCACCATAGGCAGCATCGGGAATGGGAGAGACGCCGGCGGGGACGGCCGTATCGCTCCTGTTGGGGGATGGCGCGGCCGTTTGCTCCGCCGGCAGCGAGGGAGAAGAATTTGCCGGCGCGGCCGTTGGCGGCGAGGCGGAAGTTCCGCCGCCGCGGCAAGCCGTCAGAATGAACGCCAACAAGGCCAGAATGGAGAAGGCACGTTTTACTGTTGTCGAAAATTCTAAATTTGTCATTTGATACGCTCGCAAAGTTGTTGAACGGGCTGCTGATAAAAGTTATTGTAACGGATATTGTAAAGACTTTGTGAATAAACTATTTCCCTTCCGTAAAACGTTCTTGAAGACGCGTGTATTCGCATTTGTGGGTCTCTGGGATTTCGCGTGGTTAGTTCACCGGATGGTTAATTTTTTGACACGAATGGCACGAATTTTCACGAATTTTCTTATTATTCGTGTCATTCGTGTCAGGTTTTTTCCTCGACCCCGCGAAATCCTAAAGAACC
>JAJRVV010000134.1 GCA_024277135.1 Chloroflexota bacterium
ATGGCGGACTTGGGATTTATTCTGAAACAGATCATGAAAATCGGGCGCATGCTCACGAACGATTGGAGAAATATCAGTTATTGGTAGTTGCATTATGTCTACTTCTTTATTGCGATTTATGTTGTGTAACAGTATCTTCTCAATATTCAGCGGAGACTTGACAAGTTTTTCCATACGTTCTCGTGTAAAACAAAGCGCCTTGTGAAACTTGTCAAGTCTTTTCCACGATTTATTGAGATGATACGTGTAACACTTACCCTATTTGAATGCTTTTGGCAACTACTAAATTCACAACAACCGAGTTCATTATTAAAATGCCCGGCGAAACCCTCTTCACCGCTGCCCTGGCTCGTGTGGCCCGACTCCCTTTTTTGTTGGCTTCTCGCCAGCCGCTAACTGCCCCACGAAAAGCGATCATCCTCAAGCCTTGCTGTGTCAGCCAGGCGATGCTGACCACGCCGTTGCTGGCCGCCTTGAGCCACGCCTATCCGCAAGCCCGTTTTGATTGGGCCATCAGCGATTGGGCCAGGCCGGCGGTCGTAGGCAATCCCCGTTTGACGGAAATTATCAGCAGCGGCATGGGTGGGGTGGATGCCATGAGTTGGCGGGAAGTGAGCCAGTTGGTACAAACGATTCGCGCCGAAGCGTATGACGCCTGTTTTATTCCCAGCCGTTCCAGCGTGCTTTCCCTCATCGCCTGGATGGCCGGGATTCCACAGCGGATTGGGTTGCATGTGGGGGGACGGGGGTTTGCCGATACGCTGGCCGTGTCGCCGCCATCAGGCAAAACGAATGAGGCGGTGGTGTATTTGTCGCTGGCAACGGCCGTCGGCGTGGATGCGGAAATAGTCACTTCGGTGGGGATGGAATTTTACCCGCCGGACGCTGACCGCACGGCCGTCACCCGACGGTTGGTGGATGACGTGGATTGGTTGGGCGACCGGCCGTTGGTCATCATCCATCCCGGCGGCGGCCAAAACCCGGTGCGCACCGACGAGCGCAAGCAGTGGCCCATCGAGCGGTTTGTGCTGTTGGGCAACCATCTGGCGCGGCGGCATGGGGCTCAAATTATGCTGGTCGGCGCCGACTCAGACAAACCGCTGGCCGATAAAATCGCCGGATTGATGTCGGCGCCGGTGGCTAATTGGGCGGGACGAACCACTTTGGGCCAGGTAGGGGCATTGGCGGACGTCGCTGATTTGTACATCGGCCACGACGCCGGGCCGACGCATATTGCGGCGGCGGTGGGGTGTCCCACCCTGGCAATTTTTGGCCCCAGCCACCCGGCTATTTCGGCTCCCTACGCCACCAAAGGGCGAGTGGTATCCCTCTGGCACGAAAGTGCATGGCCGTTTTCATGGGAGGATGGCGTGACGGTGGCTGAGGCCATTGCCGCATCCGAATCCCTGTTAGAAAAATAGCGGCGTGCTATAATTCTCTCTCTTTCAACCCAAAAAATTTGAGGCGACTATGACCATCAAACGACCCTTTTTGCTTGTCAGTATCCTGATTTTTCTGCTGGCGGCTTGCAATTCTGAACCGGAAGCGACGCCAACCCCCGAACCGCCGCCGACGGCCGTGCCCCAACCAACGGACACACTTGATACGATTGATGATGAACTGATGTTGGCCGACGGCCTTGTCATCAGCGAAATGCTGCCGGGGATTACGGGGAACAATCTCTACGAATTTGTTGAGCTTTACAATGCCGGGAAGACGGCCGTTGACCTGAACGGTTGGTCTCTTTGGTACCGCATCAATTCCGATAAGGATGAAGAGCTGGTGGCCGCCTGGGAAACGGAGACGCACGTGCCGCCGCAAGGCCATTATCTGCTGCTGCATGAGGGTCAGGAATTCAACCTGATGGCCGACGCTCTGTTTACAGTCTCGTTGTCGCCGCGTAAGGGCGGGCTGGTTTTGCGCGACGCCGATGGCAAAGCAGTGGATGCGTTTGGCTGGGGAGAAGCGCCGGATGGGTTCGCAGCGGGAACGGCCGCCGCCCCGCCCGACGCCGGCGCCAGCCTGGAACGGCTGCCCGGCGGCGAACAGGGAAATGGACAGACCACCGGGGTTAACGGGGATGACCTGGCCGTCAATGACTCCCCATCGCCGCAAAACAGCGGCAGCGCGCTGACGCCATTACCGGACAAGATGCTGGCGCTGACTGTGGCTATGCCGGATGTGGTGATGCCAGGCGAAACGTTTGCCCTTGAGGTGTCGGTAACTAATCAGACGGGAGCGAATGTGACGGATGTGTTGGTTTCCGTGCCGGTTGCCGATCATTTTGAAGTGGCGGCTTTGCCGGAGGGGGTGGAACGGGTGAACGGCCGTGTGCAATGGACGATTCCGCAAATTGAGGTTGATGGCAGGGCGACGGCCGTCATCAGCTTACAAAGCCCATACACCTACGTGGATACCTTGATGCACAGCGCCTTTGCCCAGGCTGATGGCTTGTTGGCCGCCTACGCCCCGCCGCGCCTGATCACAATGGCTGGCGGCGCGATTCCGATTGCTGCGGCCCGCGAATTGGTTGGCAGCGTCGTCAGCGTGGAAGGGATCGCCACCATGTACACCGGCGGATTTTACGCCGGCTCCACCGGAACCAAATTTTACCTGGAAGATGAAACTGGCGGCATTCAGGTGTATGTGCCCGGCGGTAAAGGGCGGGTGAACATCGGTATCGGCGACCGGGTGCGGGCGACGGGGACTATTGAGGTGTACCGGGATTCGCTGGAGTTGATACCGGATGTGGCGTTAACCGATGTGGAGGTGATAACTGCCGGCGAAATGGATTGGCCCGCCACTGAAATTTCATTGACGGCGAGCCAGTCGGATGACGCCGTTTTGGGCCGATTGAATCGGGTGTCGGGCACGGCCGTGCGCATTGATGAGTTTTCCTTCTCCTACGAAATAGATTTGATGGACGAGGCGGGGAATGTGACGCTGGTTTACATCGAAAAAGATACCGGCATCACCGCCGAGCCGCTGGAATTGGGCAAGCAGTATCAGGTGACGGGCATCAGCGAGTTTTACAGCAACGCGCGCCAGATCAAGCCCCGTTTGCAAAGCGACATCGCCGAGATTTTTCCGCCGGAGTTGATGATTGGCCTGACGGCCGCCAACAATGTGCTGCCCGGTGAAATCATCGAATACGCCATCGCCGTTTTTAATTACACCGATGCGCCGCTGACGAATGTGCGGGTGATGGCCGTCGCTCCCGAAATCGCCGAAATCGTGGCTTTGAACGAGGGCGTAGCGGCGGATGGCGTCATCGAGTGGCTGATTGATGAACTGGCGGCCGATGGCGGCAGCGCCGCCGTCAGTTTTGAGGTTTGGGTTCCCGAAGGAGCGATGGGAGCTATCACGCTGCCGCCGGCGCTGGCTGCCGCCGACCAATGGCCGGAACCGGTGTCCACCGCCAGCTATGTGACTTTTGTCGGTACTGGCGTGCCCATTTGGGCGATTCAGGGGGATGGCGAGCGGTCGCCGTATGCGCGGGATGAGGTGATGACGGAAGGGGTGGTGACGGCCGTTTTCCCCGAACTGTTCGGCTTTTGGCTGCAAGGAGAAGAGGATGGCGATCCGGCCACCTCGGATGGCGTGTTTGTGTTGGTGGGCGAGGACGAGACGATGCCGGCAGCGGTGGGCGATCTGGTGCAGGTACACGGCCGGGTGCGTGAACTCTCCGGCCAAACCACGCTGGATATGTCCGAGGTGACACTGCTCAGTTCCGAGATGCCATTGCCCGATCCCATCCCGCTGGATCCACCGGCCGACCCGGATGAGGCGCTGGTTTATCTGGAGTCGTTGGAAGGGATGCTGGTGGCGGTGAATGAAACGGCCGTCGCTATCGCCCCCACCACCCGCTATGGGGAATACACGCTGGTTCTGCAAAAATGGGGCGCGTCTACCGTCGCCCGCACCGATGATGCCGGGTATCTCATTTACGTGGATGATGGCTCGATGATGGCGCATGAGAATCAAGCCACAATGGCGTATGTGGTTTCCGGCGGCGACTTGGTAACAGATTTGGTAGGGCCGTTGGCCTTTACCTTTGGCAATTACAAGATTGAACCGATGGCGATACCGCAGATTGTGGCTGGGGAACGGCCGTTGCCCACCCTGCCCCAAACCGCGCCCAATCAATTCAGCGTCGCCACCTTCAACGTGGAAAACCTGTTTGACCTGGTAGACCCCCATCCCTCCAGTCCGCCCCGGCCCACACTGGACGAATACCGCACCCGGCTGGATAAAGTGGCCGCAGCCATCGTGTCAATGGCTGCGCCCACCATCGTGGGCTTACAGGAAGTGGAAAACATTGACATTTTGGCAGATTTGATCGAGTTAGAAGCGTTGGCTATCTATGGCTATATGCCAGCGCTCATCGAAGGGGATGATTCGCGGGGGATAGATGTGGGCTTCATTGTGCGCAGCGATCAAGCCACGATTGAAGGGTTTGCCAGCTATCCTGCGCCCGGCGAACTGTTCAGCCGCCCGCCGCTACTCATCACCACCACCATCCATTTGCCGACCGGCGACCAGACGGTTTATGTGTTGAACAACCATTTCCTCTCCCTGTCGGGCGGGGAAGCGGCCACAGAACCGATCCGGAATGCGCAGGCGGCATGGAATGCGGAGTTAGTGGCGCAGATCCAGGCGAGTGACCCGGATGGACACGTCATCGTCCTGGGCGACCTCAATTCCTTTTACGACACGCGGCCCATCCACACGCTGCAAGCGGCCGGGCTGCGCCATGTGTATGAGGCGGTCGGCCCCGATGAACCGCTGCCGTACACCTATATTTATCAGGGGCGGACGCAGACGCTGGATCACATTTTGGTGAGTGAGGGGCTGTTTGGCCGCATGACGGCCGTCACCGCCTTGAAAATTGACGCCGATTACCCGCTGGCCCAACCAGAAGACGCCACCGCCCGCCGGGTTTCGGACCACGACCCGTTAATCGCGGTGTTTACATTTGAATAGTTACGCTGACTAGACTTTATCCCTTTCGGTTTCTTTGAAATTCTGAAGACCCGTCTGCCAGACTTTTGTCATGCAATTAATGCTCTGGCCGCTCTCTTGGCCGAGCCAGATGGCGGTTCCTCTCGCGCATTGCCAGGATGTGGTCATTTATGGTACGATGTGGTTGCAAATTATTGTGAAAGTGAAGAGTGAGAGGGTATGAACATGCAAACGACAGTGGGTATTCGCGATCTGAAAGCGCAGCTTAGCCATTATGTGCGGCAAGTTAAATCAGGCGAGACGGTAATCATAACCGAGTACGGAAAACCTGTCGGCCGTATCGTCCCCATGGAAGTGTCGCTGGATGAGAAGGTACAAGAAATGATTAAGTCAGGTTTCATAGTTTGGAATGGAGAAAAGCTAAAGCCAACGAAGCCAGTAGCCATAAATAAGGGCGAAAAGACGGTAGCTGAGATGGTATTAGAGGATCGGGAATGATTCTTTATTTGGATACCAGCGCCCTGGTTAAAAGTATATTGCTGAAGTTGGCTCTGACATCGTAGGTCAGGCAATCGGCGCTGCCGAATTAGTGGGTCTTTCGACAATAGAGCGGGTAGAAGTCGCCGCTGCTTTTGCCAAAGCGGTGCGAATGGGCAACCTGACACATGGGGAGGGATTGGCCGCTTTGCAGTTTTTCCGAAGTGAGTGGTCGTCTATGATGCACATACAAGCTACGGAAACAGTTGTGGCGCGCGCGGATTCGATGGCCTGGGAATATCATTTGCGCGGATATGATGCTATTCATTTGGCGTCGGCTGTCATTTGGCAAGAAAGATTAGAACGGCCGGTAACCATGGCTGTATTTGACCGCAGGTTGTGGGCAGCGGCTCAACAGTTGGGATTGATACCGTTTCCGGCTGACTTTGAGTTTTTCTAAATGCCCGACTGGAGTCGTTTTACGCCCACTGACATGGAACGAGGGACTCATTAGCAATTCACAATTCATTACTTTTTTTAGCCCTACGCCCGTTCAACCTCAATCGCTTGCCGGTGAATCTGGTAGTTTCCCGACTTACCCAGCACCTGCGCCACGTACTGTTCTGGCACATCCACCCAAGTATACTCCGGCTGGATGCGGATGGCGCCAATGGCGCGGCCGGGAATGTCTGCATGAAAGGCAATGGCGCCCACCACATCGTTGGGCCGGACGCCTTGCGCTTTGCCGGCGTTGAGATGAAGCCTTACCATCCCATTTTCGTGTGATTTTTTGGATTGGAAGCGGTTGCGGCCGTTGTGACGGCCGTTGCCGTTCCCATTTCGCTTTCCCCGTCGTTCATTTCTGGGCCGGAACTCACGTTCGCTGACATCGGCGATGCGCGGAATCGGCCGTTGTTTCTCCTCGGCGCGGGCCAATTTCAGCGCGGCGGCGGCGATGTCAATCACGTCGTAACCCAATTCGACCAACTGCATCACCATCTCCCGCTCACGCCGCGAACGATCCCGTTTCAACCAGACCAGCATCCGTTCAACCAGTTGCCCTTCCCGTTTCGCTTGAATGTCCGCCACCGTCGGCAACGTTGCTTTCTGAACCTTGCTGCGGGCCAATTGCTCAATTCTACGCATACGCCGCTGCTCCTGCGGCGTCAACAGGGTGATGGCGATGCCGGTTTTCCCAGCGCGTCCGGTGCGGCCGATGCGATGCACGTACACTTCCGGGTCTTGCGGCAGATCGTAGTTGAACACATGGGAAATATCGTCAATATCCAGCCCCCGCGCCGCCACATCGGTGGCGACCAGCACTTGAATCTGGCCGCGCCGGAAGCGGTTCATGACTCGTTCGCGGGCGTCCTGGCTCAAATCGCCGTTCAATGGTTCAGCCGGAAAGCCGCGCGCGGTTAATTCATTGGCTAATTCGCCAGTGCCGATCCGGGTGCGGGCAAAAATCAGGGTCGAGGTCATCTCTTCCATCTCGAACAGGCGGGTCAGCGCCGCCAGCTTATCCCTGGCCTTGACCAGGTAGTAGCGCTGTTCGATGGCGGCCACAGTGAGTTGTTTGCGTTTGATGGTGATGGCTTGCGGATCGCGCATGTATTTGTTGGCCAGACGGCGAATCGGGGTGGGCAGGGTGGCGGAGAAGAGGGTGGTTTGCCGCTCCGGGGCGGTGGCGTCTAGGATGGATTCGATGTCTTCGATGAAGCCCATGCTGAGCATCTCGTCCGCTTCGTCCAGAACGACGGTTTGCACCTGGCTCAAGTCGAGGGCTTTTTTCTTCAACAAATCTAGCAGCCGTCCCGGCGTGCCGACGACGACGTCCACCCCTTTCCTGAGCCGGTTGATTTGACGGCCGTAAGGCTGCCCGCCATAGATGGATAAAACGCGGATTTCGCGGTAACGGCCGTATTCATAAATCGCTTTCGATACCTGCATGGCCAGCTCTCGCGTAGGCGCCAAAATCAAAGCCTGGACGTGTCCCAGTCCCGGTTCGATGGCGTGCAGAATGGGGAGGGCGAAAGCGGCCGTCTTGCCCGTTCCTGTTTGCGCCTGTCCCAGCACATCCTGCCCGGCCAGCATCAGGGGAATCACGCCCGATTGAATGGGGGTCGGTTCGGTGTAGCCAAGTTCAGTTACAGCCTGCACCAACTGCGGATGCAGGTTTAATTGGGTAAATTCGGTTGTCATATCACTCCTACTTTAGTTTGATGAGTCCACAGCGCGGCGCGGCCCTCGCGGGCGGCGCCCCCATTTCCTGCTAACAGCAGACTCGTCCCAAAGTAGAAGCCCGGCCGTTGCAACAAAAATGTCTTGCCAACATGGGCAAGACATCCTGGAATCAAACGTTTATTTTGCTAAATGCCGCCCAATCTTGATGAAAAAGCGGTTTCTGATGAGGAGTATAACACAACCCGCCAAAACGTAAAACTGTAGGCATCCGCTTTCTCGCTGTCGCGTATGCTCACAAGATACGCGAAGAAATCGGATGTCTTTGTTGTCTAAATGATGCGGGCGCGCACGCGGGAGCTGATATAGTCCAAAACCGAGACCACAATGGCGATGGAAAGCATCATCACGCTCGCTTCCCGGTAACGCAGCAGTTTGATACTTTGTGACAGGAGGAAACCGACGCCGCCGCCGCCGACGAAGCCGATGATGGTGGACATGCGTACGTTGATGTCCCAACGGTAGAGGGTGTAGGCGATGTAGGGGGGCACAATTTGGGGGACGACGCCGAAAACGACCATTTGCAGCCGGTTGGCGCCGGTGGCATTGATGGCTTCAATCGGCCCTTCTGAGACTCCTTCGATTTGTTCGGAAAAGAGCTTGCCCAGGGCGGCGATGGTGTGCAGCGTCAACGCCATCACGCCGGCGAATGGCCCCAGGCTGACCCATACCACAAACACAATGGCCATGATGAGCGGCTCGATGGAGCGTAGGGTGTTAAGGATGGTGCGGGAGAGGGTGTAAATCAGGTTGCCTACCGCGAACGGCCGTTTCGGAGCCAGCAGCAACGATAACACGCCGAACACCCCGCCACCGATCAATGCCGGAACTGTCGTCCAATCGGCCGGATTATCGAATTGATACAGCCAGTTGAGCATGGAGCCGGCGCCAAACGCCAGCACGGCCGCGCCCAATGCAGTAAACACCCCGGTGACGGCGCGAGCCGGAATCCCCGTCAATCGCAAAACCGCTTCCTGTCCGTACCGGCTGCCCAAAATCAGGGCGACGGTTCCGGCTAACAAGGCGGTGACGCCGGGCAAAGCCAGGGTGATGAGATCAGAGACGACAGCCAAGAAATTGCCCAGAAAACCGAGGTTGAATTCAAAAAACAAGAGCGGGAAAGCCAGGGCATTCAGTTCAACTTCCAGCCATTCCCCGGCCGTTTTGCCCAGGTGGGCCAGGGTGGCCAGGGCAAAAATGCCCAGCAAAATGAGGACAAGCAGGCGCGCCAGGGTAAAGGCGATGTCGCCGGTGGATGGCGTTTCATCTTCTAATACATTGGGGCCTAGACGAGAAACCAGCGCCATGAGTACGGCCGTGCCGCCAAACAGACCGATCCCGATCACGGCCGTTTGACTCAACTGCGCCGACCCATTCACCAACCAGCGGCTGACCCACAGCCCCAAACCGCCGCCCACCGGCAGCAAGGTCACGCCCAACATAATGGCAGCCAGCGGCGAATTGATATCCTGCATCAGATTGCGGGCGGCCGTAAACGACACCGGCACCGCCAAAATCGTGCCAATCGCAGTCGCCACCAGCGCCATGAAAATCGTTTCCACGATCAAATCCAGCGTGTCCAGCGTGATCTGGCTCAAACGCAGCGGGCCTTCTTCTTTGCCCAGGACAAAATCGAGGATGTCCGGATCCGTCAAGTTCGGATCGGCCAGGAAGCGGAGGACGCCGATCAATTGGGTCTGGCGACTGGGCGTCTGCAAAATCTCCAGATTAATTTCGGTGGCTTCCACGGCGAAAGCATAAACCAAAAAGATGGCAACGATAACCAGAAAGGTGCGGAGGGCATGTCTGCCGGCTGATTTGTTGTTCTCTGTGTCCATAAATGCAAAAGGTCAAATAATGCGGCGGCGGACGCGGGCGCTGACGGTGTCCAGCACGATGATGACGACGGCAATGGCGATCACCATCACACTGGCGCGAGTGTACAACACCTGGTTGATGTTGCGCTGCAAGACAAAGCCAATGCCGCCGCCGCCGACAAAGCCGATGATGGTAGACATGCGCACGTTGATGTCCCAGCGGTAAAAAATATAGGCGATGTAATGGGGGGTGATTTGCGGAACCACTGCGTAAACAATCGTTTGCACAAAATTGCCCCCGGTGGCTGTGATGGCCTCTACCGGGCCGTCGTCAATGTTTTCCACCTGTTCCGAGAACAGTTTGCCCAAATCGGCGACGGAATTCAGGGTGAGCGCCATGATCCCGGCGAATGGCCCCAAACCGATCCAGACGACGAAAACGAAGCCCAACATAAGCGGTTCGATGGCGCGCAGGCCATTGAATGTGCCGCGCGTGACGGTGTAGGTGATCATGCCCACGGGGAAATGGTATTTGGGTTGGGTACGCAGGGAAGCGAGTCCGGCGATCAGCCCCAAAGTCAGAGCCGGTGTTCCCAAAATGGATAACCAGTTGGCTTCGGATTCAGGCAAATGCTCACGCAGTCCTATCACATTGATCCAAGAGAGGGCGTAAAAGAGTCCGTAGGCGAAAATGGCGGTTCCGGCCGTCGTTAGCACGGCCGTCAGCAAACGGGCCGGCCCATTCGGCAATCGCATGATCGCTTCCTGCCCATACCGGCCGCCCAGGGTGATGGCCAGCAGCAGGCCGACAAACCCCGCCGCCAGAGGTAGCAGCAGCAGCAGTAAATTGGTCAGCACCACAATGAAATTGCCCACAAATCCGGCAAATGCCAGACTGTCGCGCAAGGTTGACACAAAAGCGCCGTTCGTTTGCGCCACCGAGCCTAACAATTGGTTGGTCAGCCACCAGCCTGCGCCGCCAATGATCGGCGTCAAAATAATCACCGACATGATGGCGGCCAGCGGCGCTTTGACCCCTGCCATTAAGTTGCGGGCGGCGATGAAAGAAAAGGGCACCGCCAAAATCGTGCCGATGGTGGAGGCCATCAAGGCCATCAGTACCGTTTCGATGATTTTATCAAACGCTTCCCGGCTGGTATCGCTCAATCCGGTGATGCGCCGGTTGGTGATCTCAACAATTTCCAGCCGCTGCGGTACTTCGGTGGGGCGGATGTCGGGCATGGTGAAGGTGACTTCAAATGTGCCTTCAGGCGTGACTTTGAAGTTGGATACGCGCCGGGTGGTGGTTGAGCCTATGGGATACCAGACGACACGGCCGTCAGCATTGCCGCGAAACCCCTCGCCCTTCATGGTAATCTGGTCTTGAGTGGTGGTGGCGCAGTTGGGGATCATCAACACCTGCCGCCCTTCAATGTTGACCTGCGATCCCTTGACTTCATCAGGGCAGGGCATACGAATGGTGGCATTGGTGCTGCGCGTTTCGTCGTCGTAGGTAAACAGGTCTGGATGGGCCAGGCGGCGAATCAAATTAACCAAATTTTCCTGGCGTTTTGGCTCCAGCGGCTCTTCCAGATTGATGTTGGTGACCTGAGTGGCGTAAGCAAAAAGAACGATGAGTCCCAGGGTGATGACGGCCGTGCGCCGCCGATTTCTTTTGTCCTGCTTGCGTGGTGTTTTCATGGTGAGGGATTTAAGGCATTAACCGATGCGCTCCGCCTCACGGCCGTAAATTTCAATAAACTTCTGGTCGTCAATTTCCGCTGGCGTGCCGTCAAAAACCAACTGACCCTCATTCAAGGCAATCGCCCGCGTGCCGTACTGCTGCACCAAATCCAGAAAATGGAGACTGCACAACACCGTAATGTTGTCTTCTTGATTGATTTGCTGCAAGCGGCGCATGATGCTGTGCGCCAGCGCCGGGTCTAAACTGGCAACCGGCTCGTCCGCCAGCAGCAAGCCCGGTTCCTGCATCAGAGCGCGGGCGATGCCCACCCGCTGCCGCTGACCGCCGCTCAACTCATCGGCCCGGTTCGTCGCCTTATCTTGGATACCCACCCGTTTCAGGCTGGCATACGCTCGCTGCACATCCGCCGGCGGGAACCGGCCCAAAATGCTGGCGATGGGGTTGACGTACCCCAAACGGCCGCTCAACACATTCGTCAACACCGATGAACGATCCACCAGGTTGAAATGTTGGAAGATCATGCCGATCTGGCGGCGGGCGCGGCGCAGTTCCTCCCCGGTGATGTGTGATAGCTGAATATCATTCCACCAGATTTCGCCGGAGGATGGATCAATCAACCGGTTAATGCAGCGCAATAATGTGCTCTTGCCCGAACCGCTCAAGCCAATCACAGCCACAAACTGTCCGTCTGGCACTTCAAAGCTGACATCTTTCAGGGCAACCGTGCCGTCTTCGTAAACTTTGGTGAGATTTTTGATTTTTAACACAGTGGTGTTCGGTATAGACCTGCGAGGTTTCGGAAACCTCGCAGGTCTCAATCAAAGAAGAAGCCGGGGGATTTTGTCCGCCCGGCTTCTAATGAAACAAGATTCAAATTACCCGCCCAGAATATCGTCTTCGGTGATACCGAGCAGATCCATGGCGGTGCGTACCGGATCATAGAAACTATCAGTGACGCCTTCCAGACCCGTCCAGTTATAAAACTCGTCGGAGCAGATGGATTCAGCGCAGGCGTCGGAGGCTGTAAATTCAACCAGGGCTGCCACGATCTGGTTTGCCGTGTTCAACGGGAACTCGGGGCCGAAGGAAACGGTGTCGTTCGGGATTTGGTCGGTCAGAGCCAGAATGCGGGTGGTGTCGAAGATGTCGGGGGCTGTGTCGGAGACAGAGGAACGGGCATCGAGGACACGGTAGCCGCCGTCCGCCGGGTCGCCGCCAACGAAGGTGCGGCCAGCGTCATTGCGCACCGGGCTTTCGCCGGCTGCGCGCCAGATTTCCGGATCATCCACGCCGTAAGCCCATTTGCGTTCGTAGTTGGGCAGCAACGGCGGGCTGAAGTAGGCGGTGGCAAAATCACATTCGCCGTTATAAACAGCCAGCATGGAGTTGCTGTGGCCGCCAGTTTCTACGATTTCACCGGGCGTGACGCCCAATTCCGCGAACAGGGCGGAGGGGTAGAGGTAACCGGAGGTGGAACCGAAGTCGGGGATGCACCAGGTGGCGCCGTCCAGGTCGGCCGCCGATTCTGCGGGGCTGTCCATGGGAACGACGAGCTGAGCGGCATACCAGGAGAGACCGAAGCGGACGGCGGCCGCGCCAACGGTGACGCCGCAGCGGCTGTTGGCCAGCACATAGCCCTGGGCCGGGATGAAGCCGATGGTGTCATCTGGGGAGGCGCACATTTCTTCGATGGTGGCGGCGTAGCTGGTGGGCACGCTGACCTCGAAGTTCAGGCCAGTGGCTTCGCTCAAAGCGTTTGCCAACACATCGCCGCCGGAGATGATGGCGTCCACATCCACCGAGGGCACAAAGAGGACCTTGATCGGCCGGTCGGCAGAACCGAGCGGAGCCATTTCCTCAACCACTGTTTCGGTGACAACCTCGGTGACTGTTTCGGTGACGACTTCAGTGATGACGCGGGTCACTTCCACCGGAACTTCGACTTCGACTTCCTGCGTTTCGGTGACGACGCGGGTCACTTCGACCTCTACCGTGTCCGGCTGACAGGCGACAGCGACAACGGAGAGGACGAGCAAAGCTGCTACGAACCACATCAATTTGTTCTTTTTCATGAGATCTCCTCCATATGAAGATTGGTAGAACGGATATCGCGGGCAACGGCCGTTTTTCACAAACGACCTGCCTCAAAGTCCGGCATCAGGGTCGGGCAATGGCGGCTGAGAGCGTGGTTAGGGGTGTTCCGGCCATTGTGACCTGAATCGGACACGAGCAGATTATAGCATGATGAGGTTGAAGGACAACTGTTTTAATTAGGAACTTTCAGCATCAAGGATAAGCGGTGGGCGGCGGCGTGGATGTTGGCGGCGCTGGATAGGGCGTGGTAGGGGGATTGGTTGGCGGTGGCGGGTAGGCTGTGGGGGACGGGGCCAGGGTGGTTGTGATAGGCGGCGGCGCGGCGGTTGTCGGTGTCTCTGTGGGCACGGCCGTATGGATTGGCGTTGAGGTAGGCATGGCGGTGGTTATCTGAGTGGGTCGTGTCGTGGGAGTGGCGGAGGGGACGGCCGTACTCATCATGCGGGTCGGCGTTGAGGTGGGGGTGGCGGTGGCGGTGTCGCTGGCTTTAGGTTCCGGGGATGGCGTGGCGGTGTTACCGGGTACGGCCGTGGTCGTGGCTGTGGCGGTAGGCGGCGAGGCGGGGACGGCCGTGTGGGTGGCGGATGGGGTTGGCTCCGATCTGGTCGGTGAATCTTCCAATTGGGGGCGCAAGATGATGGGCGCTTCATTCGCTTTGGCTTCATCGGCCAGCTTGGCTGCCGCCGGCGCAAAGCGGGGTTCATGGGGTTGGCCGGTGTAATCAGCCAGCAGGTTGGAGCGCAAATCCAGGTTGTACCAGCCACCCACCCGCCATTGATTGAAGATGAGCCATATCACCAGGAACATACAGGCGAAGGCGGAGAATGCGGTGACAAAGACCATAATCAGCGAACGACGGCGACGGCCGTCGTCACGATGACCATCGTCAACCTCTGCTGCATCAAAATCAGGCGGATTCATGCGATTACGGCTAACTCCTCGTCCTGCATCAAGGCATACACCGTCACCAGCGTTTCCTTCCCTTTGACGGTCACTGCGCCCAAATCATCCACCCGCCATCCTTCCAGCGAATCTAACGCCCGCATCGTTACGCCGCTGATGAAAACGGTGTGGATGGGCGTCTCTTTGTTCAAGTCGCTCAATCGTTTGGCGGTGTTGACGCTGTCGCCCAGCACCGTAAATTCCCGCCGTCGTTCGGAGCCGAGGTTGCCTGCCACCATCTCGCCGCTGTTGACGCCGATGCCGATGCGGGAAGGTAAATCCCCCCGCGCCAGCCGGTTATCGTTCAGCGCCGCCAATTGATCCATCATATCCACCGCTGCCGCCACCGCTTGTTGGGCGTGGTTTTCCAGCGGCAGCGGCGTGCCAAACAGCGCTAAAATCGAGTCGCCGCCAAATTTGTTAACCACGCCGCCATGTTTATCAATCACTCGCTGCATGGTGGCGTAATACTCGTTTAATTCCTCGATTAAGCCAGCCAGATCAGCTTTTTCAGTGAAGGCGGTGAAGTCGCGGATGTCGGCAAACAACACGGTGGCATGTACTCGCTGGCCGCCCAACTCCGCTTCCCCGGCCAGCAATCGGCTGGCGATGTTGTCTCCCACATACCGGCCAAACAAATCCTCGATTTCTCGCCGCTGTCGCAGTTGGCGCACCATCTCGTTGAATTTTTGCGAGAGTTGGCCGATTTCATCGGCCGATTGGGCCGGAACTTGCACGGTGAGGTCGCCGCTTGCCACCTGGCGGGAGGCGGCCATGAGTCGTTCTATGGGCCGGACGATTTGAGCCGCCAACACAAAGCCGACGATGAGGGTGGCGGCAATGGCGGTGGCGAAGGCCAGGGTGACGGCTTGTCGGGCCGGATACAGCGGCGAGGCCAACAGGCTGGTGCGCAGGCTGACGCCGATGAGGCCGACATCTTCTCTTTCTCCGAGTTTGAAGGGGGTGAGCAGTTGGGCGAATTCATCGCCGGCCGGATGGGCGGTGCGGATGTAAACTTCTTGCCCTTGTCGGGTCAATACCTGGTCGGCCAGGTCGCCGGTTACGCTTAAAGCGGCCGTGTCGGCCTGACCGATGGTGGTGGCCAGCAACTGCCCTTCGGGGCCGTAAAGGGTGATGCCGGCCAGAACTGATTCAGCCAGATGGGTAGCCAATTGGGTTAAAGGCGTCCCGATGAGGAGGAGAGCTGTCGTTCGCCCGTCTTCGCCGGTGATGGCGCCGGCAGTGTAGAAGGTGGTTTCATCCCCCTCGGCTTGCAGTCCGGCGTACCGGTTGATGTTGTCGGCGCGGGTTTGTTGGATGAGGTTCCAGGCGGTGTAGTCGCTGTTGGTGGGGGGACGGCCGTCTGCCGAAAAAGCCGCCAGTTGTTTGCCCAGCGGCGTCAAAATGAGGACGCGGCGCAACCGATTGTTTTGCACAATGGGTTCTACCAGTTGCGCCAACCCGCCCACATCGTTGGCGGCGGCGGCATCGGCCACGCCTTGCGTGAAAGCGATTTGGCGCCAGGCGGCCAGTTGTGCTTCTTCTTGCCGGACGATGACATCGGCCGCTTCATCGGCGGCGGTGATGAGCTGGTTGTTGAACCGCTCCGTCCATGAACTGAGCAAAACCCGGCTGACGATGACAGCGGCGATGAGGGTAACGAACAAGGCCAGGATGACGTAGGGAATGATGAGTTTAGCGCGCAAGTTGAAGGAAAAGAATTGACGCATACTGTATTTTAGTGAAGGGGCGACGAGGGGTGCAATGGGCTATTTGGGGGATGGGAGGGGCGGCAGGATGACAAGGTGACGGGGCGCTTTCTGTTTTCATCCTTCATCCTTCATCCTTCATTCTTTGCAGGCCGGCGGTGAGGGAGATTTGGGCGTGCCAGCCGGTAAGGGCGTAGGTTTGGTCGGCGTTGGCGATTTGTTCGGGGGACTCGCCGGGACGGTCGGGAAGGAGGCCGGGGCGGGGACGGCCGTTGCCGCCAACGAGCCGGTAAATTTCAGCCACCACATCGGCCACGCTGGTGGCGACGCCGGTTCCCAGTTCGATGGTGGCGGCCGGGGGTAAATCCTGGCCGAGGACGGCCGTCAATCCCCGCGCCACGTCATCCACATGAATCCAATCCCGCCGCTGGGTTCCGGCCGTCATGGGGAAATCTTGACCGGCGGCGGCGGCGGCCAGCGCCGCCGGAACCAGGGTGTGGGCCGGTTGGCCGGGGCCATACGCCTGGAAGATCATGGCGCCGTGAATGGGCCAGCCCTGGGTACGGCCGTACATCTGGCAAAAGGCCCAGGCAGCGGCTTTGCTGGCGGCGTAATGGTTCATGACGGTGCGTTCGCCAGGGGTGCGGGCGGTGATGAGTTGGCGCGCGCCGCCGCTTTTCTCGAAGCTGGCGCGGAGCAGGTTGAGGGTTCCGGCGAGGTTGTGGCGCGCGGCCGTGTTCACCGGCAAAAATGGGTCTGTGGCCCCCATCGCCGCCAAATGGATGACGGCGTCCGGTTCGCTCTGGCGCAGGGCGCGGACGGTGGGCCGAAAATTGCGTAAATCGCCGTAGACGATGTGTAGTTGGGAACGGATGGCGGCCAGCGGCGGCGGCAGGGGGCCGGTATGGCTGTCAATGAGGAGGATGGAGACGGCCGTGTCGGGCTGATTGACCAACAGGGGAACCAGGGATTGGCCGATGAACCCGGTGGCTCCAGTGATGAGAACGCGCATCATACGGAAAACAGTCAACAGTCAACAGTTAACAATCAACAATCAACTGTCAACTAAAAAATCACGATACCAGGCGAAGGTTTCAGTTAACCCTTGCTCCAGAGAAAATTCAGGCTGCCAGCCCAACACCCGCTGCGCTTTTTCTGAGAGCAGGTATTGGTCTTGAATCTCGTTTTTGGCTTGATTGAGGATGATCGGCTCCAGGTTGGGCGTGTGGGATAGGCGGATGATGGCGTTGATCATGTCCAGGGCCGGCAGCGGGCTGTCTACGCCAAAATTGAAGGCTTGACCGCGCACTTGCGGCCGTTCCACCTGTTCGGCGACGGTGAGGTAGCCGCAAACCGCATCGCGCACGTAAATGTAATCTCGTTTGAGCGTGCCGTTTGAGCGGACGATCGGCCGTTCGCCGCGCAGGAGGCTGCGCATGGTTCCGGGGACGATGCGGTTCCAGTTCAAGTCGCCGCCGCCGTAAAGGTTGGCGAAGCGGGTGACGGCGATGGGCATCTGGTAGGTGTGAGCGTAAGCGCGGGCGATGAGGTCGGCGCAGCTCTTAGATACGTCGTAAGGATGTTGACCTTGCAAGGGGGCGTCTTCCTGGTAAGGGAGTTTGGTGTGGGAGCCATACGCTTTATCGCTGCTGGCGACGACGATGCGGCGCACGGTGGGATTGCGTCGAGCGGCTTCCAGCAGCGCCCAGGTGCCTTTGATGTTGGTCTCGAAGGTGGAGAGCGGCGCCCGGTTGGCGATGCCGACGATGGTTTGCGCCGCCAGATGGAAGATGGTGTCCGCCTCATATTCGGCGATGGCCCGCTCGATCAGATCATAATCACAGACATCGCCGTAGACTACGTCAATCTGATGGATGGTTTTGGAGCGGATGAGTTCTGATTTACTGACGTGGTCGCGGATGAGGCCGACTGCCTGAGCGCCCAGGGAGACGAGTTCGGCGGTGAGCCAGGAGCCGAGTAGGCCGGTACAGCCGGTGATGAATACACGTTTGCCGTTCCAAAAGTTATTATTCAAGTCATTGCTCCAATTTCTTTCAATCTTCCCATACTTTCCAGGGTGGATTGTCTTGCCAGATTTTTTCCAGCATCAGGGTGTCTTTCATGGTGTTCATGGATTGCCAGAAGCCTTTGTGGCGATAGATCATGAGCTGTCCCTGTTCGGCCAATATGGGCAAGACCTGAGTTTCCAGGTTGACGTCCTCGCCGTCGGCCATGAGGTTGAGGAGTTCTCGTTCGAATAGCATGAAGCCGCCGTTTATCCAGTAGGGGAGCAACGGCCGTTCCACAAACCCGGAAACCTGCCCCGACTCATCCGCCTCGACGATGCCGTATTGTAAGTTGACTTGGACGGCCGTGATCGTTGCCAGTTTGCCATGCGCATGATGAAACTCGATCAGGGCCGACAAATCCACATCGCTGACATCATCCCCATACGCCACAAAAAAGCGGTCGCCGTCCAGGTAATCGGCGACGCGGGCGATACGGCTGGCTTTTTCGGTGAGCCGGCCGGTATCTACCAGAGAAATTTGCCAGGGGGGATGGACGGCCGTGCCCTGAAAATGGGGCGTGTTTTTCCCGTTGGCGAGTTGTCCCAGGGAGAGGGTCAAATCCCGGTTCATCGCGTCAAATTCCAGAAAATAACGGCGAATCTGGTCTGCGCCATAGCCTAAAGTCAATACAAAACGATTCATGCCATGCGCTGAAAAGATGCGCATCACATGCCATAGGATCGGTTTGCCGCCGACCTCGACTAATTCTTTTTTGATGGAGGTGCTGCCCCGCATTCGGGTTCCCTGTCCGCCGCAAACGATAACTACCGGTATGTCATTCATGTAGGTTTTTCCAGATTGCGAAATAGATGGCGGCGCTGCTGCCAAGTTGATCATAACACACCCCCCGTTTGCCCGACAAACGTCGTTTTCCCCACGAATAATATAGTTTCCCCGGAAACCCGGCGTTTCCAAAGCGATGGCCCGCGCTTGGATAGGGGATCGGAGGATGGTAAAATGGCGTTAAATTAAGGTAGAAGGCGGCAGGCAGAAGGCGGTAAATCAACATTCTCTGCCAGAAATGAAGTGGAACGATTGAAGCGGATAAGACGACAAATTGGGACAAAATCCCGGTGGTTGAGGCCGGGGTTGGGCATCAAACGCTGGCTGGTTATGCTTGGTTTCGGCGCTGTTTTAGTGGGGCTGGGCTGGGTCTATCTGGTCCTGGTTATTCGCCGCACCCAGTTCATGCCGGAACCCATTTACCACCTGATTACCCTGCAATTCGTCCCGCCCTGGGCCAGAATTCTGTTCTCATTTTGCGTCGGCAGCGGCTTGGTTTTTTGGTCTATCACCCGGATTGGCCGTAATTTGATCGCCCCTTTCCGGCCGGCCGGGGATGAGGTGGTGGATTCTCTGTACGAGTATACGCGGCGTAACCGGGGGGCGCACATCGTGGCTATTGGCGGCGGCACGGGGTTGCCCACCCTCTTGCGGGGTTTGACAGAGTACACGCGCAATATCACGGCGATTGTGACAGTGGCGGATGATGGGGGCAGCAGCGGCCGTTTGCGCCGCGATCTGGGGTTGCTGCCGCCGGGCGATTTTCGCAACAACATGGCGGCGCTGGCGCGGGACGAGGCGTTGATGACGCAGGTGTTGCAATACCGCTTTGGCGCTGGCAGCGGTAATGGAACAGGCGATTTGCAAGGTCATGCGTTTGGCAATTTGCTGCTGGCGGCGCTGACGGGCATTACCGGCAGTTTTGATGAGGCGTTGCTGGCGGCGGAGCGGGTGCTGGCGTTGCGGGGGCGGGTGCTGCCTTCCACATTGGAAAATGTGACGCTGGCGGCGGATGTGGCGGTTGAAGGGCAGGGGATTGAGCGCGTGATTGGCGAGTCGGTGATACCTAAGGTACACGGCCGTATCCAACACGTCGTCCTTGATCCTCCCAATCCAGCCGCTTACCCGCCCGCTTTACGCGCCATCTTTGACGCTGATTTGATTGTCATTGGGCCGGGGAGTTTGTACACCAGTATTTTACCCAATTTACTGGTTCCCGATCTGGCGCAGGCATTGTGTCGCGCGCCCGCGCTCAAAGTGTATGTGTGTAACCTTGCCGCCCAGCCTGGGTAGACGGATAATTACACTGCCGCCGACCATGTGCAGGCGATTCTGAAACACACGTCTGCCAACTGCTTCGATTTGGTGTTGGCCAATGATAATTTGTCCATTCCGCCGGACAGGGGCGGCGGCAACACGATTTACGTGAAGCCGATGGTTTCGGCCGGCGTAAAAATGGTCACGGCCGATCTGGTGAATGAGAACAAGCCGTGGCAGCATGACAGCCAGAAGCTGGCCACGGCCGTGATGGAGTTGTTGACGAAATAATTTGCTGATAAGCACATTGAAAGGAGATTTTGCATGACAATTAAAGTGGGTATTAACGGATTTGGCCGCATTGGCCGCCAGGTCTTCAAAGCGATCCGCGAAAATTATGCCGGAGCGCTGGATGTGGAGGCTATCAATGACCTCATGCCAGTTGAGACCAATGCGCATATGTTGAAGTATGATTCGACTTACGGCCGTTTCCCCGGCAAGGTCGACGTGCGAGACAGCGACATGTACATCGATGGCGCAAAATTGAAAAGCTACGCCGAACGGGACCCGGCGCAATTGCCCTGGGGCGATTTGGGCGTGGACATCGTGCTGGAATGCACCGGCATCTTCCGCGATAAAGAGAGCGCCAGCAAGCATCTGACCGCCGGCGCCAAGAAAGTGGTCATTTCGGCGCCGGGCAAAGGGGTGGATGCCACGTTTGTGTTGGGCGTCAACGAAGACACCTATGATCCGGCGACCCAGCACGTTGTTTCCAACGCCAGTTGCACCACCAACTGCCTGGCTCCCGCCGCCAAAGTACTGCATGACAATTTTGGCATTAAACGCGCCCTCATGACCACCATTCACGCTGTTACCAACGGCCAGAAAATTTTGGACATGTCCGCCAAAGATTTACGCCGCGCCCGCACCGCCAGCGCCAACATCATCCCCACCACCACCGGCGCGGCCAAAGCGGTCGGGCTGGTGCTGCCGGAGTTAAATGGCAAAATCAACGGCATGGCGTTCCGCGTGCCTACTGTCACAGTTTCGGTGGTTGATCTGACGGCCGAATTGGAGAAAAATGCGACAGTCCAAGAAATTAACGATGCCTTCAAAGCGGCCGCGTCAGGCGGTGGCTGGTTGGGCAAAGTGTTGGACTACACTGAAGAACCGTTGGTTTCCAGCGATTTCATCGGCTACCCCGCTTCCTCCACTATTGACGGCCTGTCAACCGATGTGATGGACGGCAACATGGTCAAGGCGATCGCCTGGTATGACAACGAATGGGGTTACGCCATGCGCTTGGCCGACTTGACCGCGTTTGTGGCCGAGAAGTTGTAATTAAAAATTTGCTGTAACTGTATAGACATCCGATTTCTTGCTGTCGAGTACGCTAACATCGTGAGAGATAAGAAATCGGATGTCTTGTTGCGTTTTATCCATCATGGAATTGAAAGAGTTGGAAGCCCGGATGCACGCATTCGTGCGCAGCAAGGGTTGGTATGAACCGGATTCGCCCAAACCGCAAACGGCGCGCAATCTGGCGGCGTCGCTGGCGATTGAGGCGGCGGAGGTGTTGGAACATTTTCAATGGCGGGAGTCGGTGAAGGATGAGGCGGCGTTAGCGGGCGAGTTGGCGGATGTGGCGTTGTATTTGCTGCAATTAGCCAGCGTTACCGGGATTGATTTGGAAACGGCCGTCCTAGACAAACTAACCCTGAACCAGACGCGGGAGTGGCCCGCGCCGTGAAAATTCTGGCCGTCAGCGACCGGGTGTTGGATCAACTGTACTCGCCTCATGTGAAGGAAAATTTTCCAGACATTGATCTGATCGTCAGCTGTGGCGATTTGCCATTTTATTACCTGGAATTTTTGATTTCGGCGCTGAATGTGCCGCTGGTTTATGTGCGCGGCAATCATGACCAGGGGCCGCAATATACGGCCGACGGCCGTACGCTCCACCACGTGCCCGGCGGACAAGATTTGCACGCGCGCACCGTTCGTATGAACGATCTGCTGATCGCCGGGCTGGAAGGCTCCATGCGTTACCGTTCGGGCGCGCCGTTCATGTACACCGAGCCGGAAATGCGCCAGCAAGTTACCCGGCTCGTCCCTCGTTTGTTGTGGAACCGGCAGCGGTACGGCCGTTTTCTGGACATCCTCATCACCCACTCCCCCCCCTTTGAAATCCATGATCGGCCTGACACCGCCCACACCGGCTTCCGTATTTTGCGCACCTTCATGAAACTGTTCAAACCCCGCTATTTATTGCACGGCCACATCCACATTTATCGCTCAAATACCCCTCGCGCCACCCAATTTGAAGAGACGGCGGTGATCAATGTATATCCGTATCGAGTTTTGGATTATCCAACCAGTTCATAACCAGCAACTTTAGAATTTGTCTGACTGACTTGACGGCCGTCCCCCCCCCACGTAAACTGAAAACAGGCAAAATCCTTCCCACTGAATCGAGGAGGCAACCATGATAGTCAATGCGGAGATGACTTTTAATTGGGGCGTCGCCGTCCTCCACTACTTACGCCAACCTGTTCGATTGGCGCGAACCTATCAAAAGCGCGATCTCCGCTCGGATGTGATCGCCGGGATTACGGTGGCAGTTGTGGCGCTGCCCCAGGCCATTGCCTTTGCCGTCATCGCCGAACTGCCGCCGCAAATGGGATTGTACGCCGTCATCGTCGGCGCCATTGTGGGCGCATTGTGGGGCGCCTCCCAGCAAGTCCATTACGGCCCGGCCAACGCCATTTCCTTATTGGTCGCCGCCGCTCTCAGCGAAACGTTAACCCCAGGCGCGGCCGAATTCATCATCGCCGCCGGATTGATGGCCGTCATGGTTGGCGTCTTTCAGTTGGTGATGGGGCTGCTTCGATTGGGGTTGCTGGTAAATTTTGTATCCCACTCAGTCACCGTCGGCTTCGCCGCCGGGGCCGGCATCCTCATTATTATGAAACAAACCGGGCCGCTTCTGGGAGTTACTTTAGACACGACAAATCCATTTACAGCCGCGCGAAATTTAAGCGTCAGTTTATCCCTCATCCATTGGCCTACCTTGCTGCTGGGATCAGGCAGTATTCTTTTTTTACTCATTCTCAAGCGAATTCGCCCCCAGGCGCCGGCGCCGTTATTAGTCATCATGATCACCGCATTTTTGACGATATTTTTGAATCTGGACGAGCAAGGCGTGACCATGATTGGCGAAATTCCCCGCAATCTGCCGCCGTTCACTTCGGCGCCCATACGGGCCTTGCCATTATTGGCGCATTTGTCAACCGGGGCGTTTGCCGTGGGCGCGATTGGCCTGGTGCAAACCAGCGCCATTATCCGTTCTATTGCATCGCAGACGGGACAACGAGTGGATAACAACCAGGAATTTGTGGCGCAAGGCATGGCCAATATCGCGGCCGGTTTTTTCTCCGGCTATCCTTGCGCCGCTTCTTTTTCACGAACGGCCGTCAACTTTAGAGCCGGCGCCCGTTCACCCATGGCGGCCGTTTTTTCCGGCATTTTTGTGTTATTTGCCATGCTGGCGCTGGCCCCTTTGGCCGCCTTTTTGCCCGTCACCGCCCTGGCCGGTATTCTCATCATCACAGCTTATGGCATGATTGATCGGGCGGAAGTCAAGCGTATCTGGCAGGGCGCCCGCGGCGACGCCCTCATCATGCTTGTCACCTTTCTAGGCACGTTATTTCTCAGCATCGAATTTGCGGTGTTGGCCGGGATCATGTTCTCCTTTGGCCGTTACATCTTTCGCACCAGCTTGCCCCGCGTCCACACCGTGGTGCCGGATGCCTCTTACGCCCACTTTGTGTATGCGCCGGAGCGCAGCCGCTGCCCCCAATTGGGTATCATAGACATCGAAGGAGATTTGTACTTTGGCGCCGTCAACCATGTGGAAGAAGCGATCTTGGATATCGTCGAATCAAACAGAGAACAGCGCTTTTTGCTCATCCGCATGACGCACGTCAATCATTGTGACTTTAGCGGCATTCACATGCTGGAAAGCGTGGTGCGGGCTTGCCGGGAGCGGGGCGGCGACATTTTCTTTGTACGAGTCAATTTTCGGGTGCGTAAAGTGATGCAATCCACTCATTTTGACGAGAATTTGGGCGTAGACCATTTTCTCTCGGAAGATGAGGCGATCGCCCACATTTTCTATCGGATTTTGGACCCGGCCGTTTGTATTTACGAATGTCCGGCGAAGGTGTTTAAGGAGTGCCAAAACCTGCCCAAGCGAATTGATCTGGCAGGCATTCCGCTGGCCGAGGAAGTGCCAGACGCCAGCATTTTTCATGTGTCGGCGGTTGAATTGTGGGAACGGCTGCATCATGGTGAAAATGGGGAACGGCCGTACATCGTGGATGTTCGTGAGCCGCGTGAGTTTCACCGGGGACATATCCCCGAAGCCAATCTGGCGCCGCTGCCGCGAATTTTGACCAATGATTACCGCTTCCCCAATGATCGGCAGATTGTGCTGGTGTGCCGAACAGGGCGGCGCAGCCGACGGGCGGCCTTTGCTTTGCAGAAGCTGGGCATTGTCAATATCGTCACTCTGACTGGCGGCATGCAAGCGTGGGAGGCGGATGGTCTATTGACGGCCGTTGATCAATTCTTATGACCTGCCAGGTTTAACAAACCTCGCAGGTCTGACAGGAGGCTGGCGTAAATGGACAAACTTCATACGCGGAACATCGGGCTTGACCTGGTGCGAGTGACGGAAACGGCCGCGCTGGCAGCCGGGCGTTGGATTGGTTCCGGGAATTCCGAAATGGCCCATCGGGTTCCGGCCCAGGCGATGATGGACGCCTTGAACACCTTGTACATGGACGGCCGTATCGTGATTGGCGAAGAAAAATCCTTCGCTGACGATGTGCCTTTGTGCAGCGGTCTCCATGTGGGCGCTGGCGATGGGCCAGAAGTGGATGTGGTGGTGGATTCCATTGATGGCACCGATTTGCTGATCAGGGGCCGTCCCGGCGCCATCTCCGTTGTCGGCATTGCGCCTCGAGACAGCTTGTGGTCGCCCGTGCCTGCTATCTACATGGAAAAAATCGTCGTTGACCGGTCAGCGGCGGATGCGCTGGTTCCCGAATGTATGGATGCGCCTGCCGCCTGGACAATTGCCCTGGTTGCCCGCGTCAAAAACAAAGCGGTGCATGACACCACCGTCTTTATCCTGGACAAACCCCGCCATCAAGATTTGATTGAAGAAGTGCGGACGACCGGCGCTCGGATTGTGCTGCGCAAAGAAGGGGATGTGGAAGGGGCGCTGATGGCGGCTACGCCAAACACGGGATTGGATATTCTCATGGGCGTCGGCGGCGCATCGCAGGGGGTGATAGCCGCCTGTGCGGTTAAGGCGTTGGGTGGGGCCATGTTGGCCCGGCCGGCCCCGCAAAGCCGGAATGAGCAGCTTGCGCTAGAAGCGTCCGAGTTGGACAGGAACCAGATTATGAACTGTAACCAGATGGTGCGTAGTGATGAGGTGTTTTTTGCGGCGACGGGCATCACCGACAGCGAGTTGTTGGCCGGGATGCGCTTTCACGGTTCTTATGCGGAAACATATTCTTTGTTGCTGCGTTCGGAAACAGGCACCCGCCGTTTCATCCATGCTGAGCATCACGCCCGAATTTAAAGACCCTAAGGGTTTTTAAAAACCCTTAGGGTCTCCAACTTGGTAACGGCCGTCACCGAAAACCGGTGATTTCTAGGCGATAATAGGCGAATATGGCTGATTGGTTTGATGGCAATGAACAAGAAATAGATTTCACTCCGCAGCGGCGGGGATCACGGCCGTTACTCACCCTGCTGTCGTTGGTTATCATCGTCGGTTTGCTGGGAACGGGTATTTATAGTTTGGTCTGGTTTATCAACCGCGATCTCGGGTTGTCGCCGTTCATGGTCGCTAATACCGGCAGCGCCCCCGCTTTTAGCCCTAACCGGATCGCCTACATCAACCCGGAGGGACAGGTGGTCACCGTGGCTCCCGACGGCCGTGATCCGCGCATTCTCACCCAAGATGACCTCGACTACATCTTCCCCGTCTGGTCGCCGGACGGCCGCTACCTGGCCGCCATCGGCAGCCAGGAATCATCGCGGGGAGTTTACCTGTTGCAAGATGCTGCCGCCCAAACCAGCGCCGAGGTGTACGCCAGCAGCGCCCAGGGGCCGATTTATTTGTACTGGTCGCCCGACGGCCGTCAGGTCAGCTTCCTGGCTACCCAATCCAGGGGCGGTTTGGGGTTGTTCGTCGCCGGCGTTGCGTCCGGTGATGCTGCCCGCCTCATCATGACCGGCAGCCCATTTTATTGGGATTGGGCCGCCGATTCAACCCGCGTACTCATTCACACCGGATTTGCCGGGGAACAAGCCCGGCTGGGCATGCTGGAAGTGGCTTCGCAATCGTTTGCCGAAGAACTGGGTTCCCCCGGATTTTTCCAGGCGCCAGGCATTTCGGCTGACGGCCGTTTCCGCGCTTATGCCCAGGCGGATGAAAACGGGGACAGTTGGTTGGTGGTTTCTAGTTCTGATGGGGAAACCGTTGTCCGTGAACCCCAGGCTGGTCTGATGGCGATGAGCTGGCATCCCGCAAACAATCAACTGGCGTTTATCAGCGCCGCCCGAAACAATGGCCGTTTCTTTGGCCCCCTGCGTTTGTTGGATGTGGATGGGGGCGAGACGGCCGTGCTCACCAACGAAACGGCGCTGGCCTTTTTCTGGTCGCCAGACGGCCGTTATCTGGCGGTCATCCACGTCGGCATTTTGAACGGTAACGAAATTTTTGCGGCCGAGGATGCGCGAAAACGTCTGGGCAAACCGGCGCCGCAGCGATTTGAGCCGCCCCAACTGTCGCTGGCGATTTGGGACGTGGCTGAAATGCAACTGGCGCAGTCGCTCACCTTCCGTCCCACAGAACGTTTTTTCACCCAATTCTTACCCTTCTTCGACCAATATGCGCTAAGCCACCGCCTCTGGTCGCCGCAAAGCGATGCGCTGGCGCTGCCCATGATGGCCGATGACGGCAGGGCGCAGGTAATGGTGGTGTCGGTGGCGGACGGCCGTCAGCGCGTGTTAGGCGATGGCGATATGCCGTTTTGGAGCCCGTGAGGGGAAGTGACTAAAGTGGGGAAGTGACTAAAGTGACTAAAGTTGGAGGGCGGCGGCGGATAGGAACAGCAGGAAGGAGATGAGGGGCCGCCGGGCAGGGCGTTGGCGGTGGTAAATGAGGCGGGGCGGGGCGATGAGGAGGAGCAATCCCAGTGTGACCAGGAGAAATGTGGGCAGACGGCCGTTAACGCCCAACAAGTGCAACACCACATGCAATTCCGCTGCCGCCAGCAGCGCCATCCCATTGATGCCCAATAACGCCAATCCTTCCCGCAATGGATTTGGCCGGATGTTTTCCTTGACGTTAAAGCTCAGGAAAATGACGTACAGCAGTGAAAAACCAAGCCACGCCCCCGGCGCCAGCACAAAAAACACTGCCGATTCGCCAGAACCTAATTCCCGCGGATCCACTGCTAGCATCGAGTCCAGATATCCCAATTGGTGAGAAATCGCCAACGCCAACCCAATGGCGAACAGAAGCGCCAGAGCCAGCCGCGCTTTTGGCGCCAACGGGTAGGGGAAACGTGACGCGCCGCTGGCCTCCAGTTTTCGCGCGATCAACACTGAGACCGAAAACCAGATGTAGGCCAGCGCCAGCCAAAGCGCGTTGATGCCAGAGGGGGTGGCAAACGATTCGATCAACCTGGGTAAAAGCAGAAACAAGGCCAGGACGGCCGTCATGTCTGCTGCCACCGGAACAGCCCAACTTGTTTGTTTGATCATGTTTGGATTATTTTCGCCCCAATTTTCGAGCGCGCCGATACTCGCGCAGCAGCCAGAGCGCGGAGAGAAAAACGAACCCCAGGAAGAAACCGGTGATCACGCCGGCGCCGGCGTGAAAGGCAATGTGCGGGCTGCCGGTTAACAGCCAGGCGGCGATGATCATGAACACGCCCAAAACGCCCAATGCCCCCGCCGCTAGCAGCAAGCAACCGGGCAGACGGCCGTTGTTCGGGTCAGGCAGCCGCCGCATCCGCAGCCAATCAACCAACGCGCCGATGACGGCCGTACTCATACCCAACCCCGCCCCGGTCAGGAAATGAAAATGGGTCTGATTCAACTCGTATCCTTGTGCAAAAGATAGACTGGATTTTACTCAGGAAGCAGCAAATTATCAATAAGCCGGGTCTGACCCATAAAAACCGCTAAGGAAAGCAGGGCTTCATTTTCAACAACATCCAATTCAGCCAGCGTCAGGGGATGGGCGACGCTGGCGTAATCGAGCCGGGCCAACGGCTCGGCGGCGATGGTTTCTTTCATCAATCGGCGCAAGGCACGGCCGTCTCGTTCTCCCCGTTCAAAAGCAGATTTGGCGGTTTGCAATGCCCGGTAAAGCGCCGTGGCCGCCTGTCGTTGGGCCGGATTGAGATACGCATTGCGGGAACTCATCGCCAGCCCATCCGCCTCGCGCACGATGGGGCAAATCACCACATCCAGGTTGAAATTCAAGTCCCGCACCATCTGGCGGATGACGACACTTTGTTGGGCATCTTTTTGGCCGAAGTAAGCCCGCGCTGGCTGGACGATGTTGAACAGCTTGGCCACGATGGTGGCTACGCCTTGAAAATGGGTGGGGCGGGATGCGCCTTCCAACGGCCGGGTGACTTGGGAGAGGGTGACGGCCGTCTGAAAATCATCAGGATACATCACCACGTCCGACGGCGTGAACACCAGGTCAACCCCCTCGGCGGCCAAAAGCGACAAATCCCGTTCCATGTCGCGGGGATAATTGCTCAAATCCTCGGTGGGCGCGAATTGGGTTGGATTAACGTAAATGCTGACAGCCGTCCGCTCATTTTCCGCCCTGGCTTGGCGTACTAGCGACAGATGTCCTTCGTGTAGAAAGCCCATCGTAGGTACAAAACCCCAACTCAAGCCGGAATCGGCCCAACGAATTCGACGAATTTCAGCAATGTTTTCTGTGACAATCACAAAACATACCTCCAGGAAAAAAGGGTTCAATCGCAAACAACTTTGGTGTTTCGGGAATTGCAATTCCCGAAACATGCCGTCCGAAACAGGAAAGTTAAAAACGAGCGAACCCAAAGTTAGCGATCAATTGTGGCAGCGCGGCTTTGGCATCAGCCGGGGGCCGCCACTGGCCCGCCTCTAGTTTTTTGACCCAGGTCAACAACGCCTGGTTGATGGGGGTGGGGACGGCCAACTCACGGCCGACCCGCACCACCGCCCCGCAAATTGCCTCAATCTCCGTGTCCGCGCCCCGCCGCGCATCCTGCCGCATAGAAGATGAGTTGGCGGCTGTGGCCTGAGCCACTGCCAACGCTCTTTGCCCCGCATCCGGGAAGGGGAGTTGGATGCCTTGCGCGGCGGCGACGGCGGCCGTTTCTGCCGCCGCCAGTTCCATCAGGCGGCGGGCGGTTTCATTCTCGGCCAGGAAGCCATTGGGCACGTCCAGCAGCGCCGTCAACGGGTTGATGCCGCTGTTGACGGCCAGTTTGCCCCACACCAGCCCGGCTACGCTGCCGGTAAGATGGGTCTCAAATCTGGCGGCGCGGAAGAGGGCGGCCGTCTGTTCCAGGCGCGCGGCCGTTTCCGGGGCAGCGGCCAGGTGAGTGACGCCCCAGCCCGCGTGCCGCACCTGGCCCGGTCGGGCGACGTTGGCCCCGGCGGAGGTGACGCCCAACGCGGTCTGGCTCTGTCCCAGGACGGCCGTCAACATCTCCAGGTTGCCCAGCCCGTTTTGCAGGGTGAGCGCCAGACCATCGGGCGCGAGAACTTCTTTGGCCCACGCGGCGGCGCGTTCCGTTTGGCGGCTTTTGACCAGGATGAGGGCCAGGTCGGCCGGGGCGGCTGCCGCCGGGTGGGAGGTGATGGCGAGGGTGTGGTGTGTGCGACGGCCGTCCGGCGCCACCAATTCCAGCCCATGCTCGCGGATGGCGGCCACTTGTTGCGGCCAGTTGCCCAGCATAACCAGTTCGGCGCGCGAGTGCAGACGGGCGGCAAACAGGCAGCCCATTGCCCCCACGCCAATCACGGCCACTTTCATCCATCCGCCTCAACTGCGTCCAAAAAAGCGGCCAATTCCGATTCGTCCATGTCGTAAGTGTGTTCTGCGGCCGGGAACTGCCGCGCCAGCGCCTCCTCCCGGAATTGGGAAAAGGCGGCCACGATGGCCGGCCCCAGTGTGGCGTACTGTTTGACGAAACGAGGCAGGAATTTGTCGTACATGCCTAAAATATCGTGGAAAACCAACACCTGCCCATCACATCCCGCGCCGGCGCCGATGCCGATGGTAGGGATGGCCAGCCGTTGGCTGATGGCGGCCGCGACGGCCGCGGGCACAGCTTCAAAGACGATGGCGTAGCAGCCGGCCGCTTCCAGCGCCAGGGCGTCGTCGAGCAGTTGTCGGGCGGTTGCGGCCGTTTTACCCTGAATCCGGTAGCCGCCCAACTTGGAGATGGATTGCGGCGTCAGCCCCAAGTGCCCCATCACCGGAATTCCGGCCTGGACGATGGCTTCAATCGTGGGAACCATCTCCTGCCCCCCTTCCAGCTTGACGCTGTTCATACCTGCCTCTTTGAGAAAACGGCCCGCGTTTCGTACTGCCTCCGCCGGGCTGACCTGGTAGGACAAAAACGGCATATCTCCTACCAGAAAGGCATACTTGGCTCCACGAGCCACCGCCCGGCAATGATGCAGCATTTCATCCATCGTCACCGGCACAGTACTGTCCAGTCCCATCATCACCATGCCCAGTGAATCGCCGACCAGGATCATGTCAATTTCGGCCTGATCCACCAGTAAAGCGCCGGTGTAATCGTAGGCAGTCAGCATGGTGATGGGTTGCTCTTTCTCTTTTTTGCGCTGCAAGGTAAGAATATTTATTTTCTTTCGATTCATGTTTATACTCCAGGGAATAGGGATCGAGGATTAGGGGCTAGGGGGAGAGGAGTTCTGCCTTCACCCTTGAGCCAATGCGATAGTGTACAGTTGTTCGGCTAATGAGATTATTTTATCATGAAGGGCGAGTTTTTCGCGCCAGGCGGCGGGAATGTTTTCCATGCCGTAGACAGCCCCAGCAATTTGCCCGTAAATGGCCGCCGTCGTGTCCGCATCATCCCCCAAATTAGCTGCCAGTAAAGCGCCCTCGCGGAAATTGTCGCTGTGATAAAATGCCCAAAGCGCCGCTTCCAGCGATTTGACCACATAACCCGATCCCACAATTTCCGGCGGCTGTTTGCGCTTGAAAGACCCCTCGGCGATTTCGGCGATTTCTGGGGAGAGGGGGTAGGCGCGCCAATAATCCGGTACCGGGCAGTAGCCGGGCGAGAGCAGTTCTGCTTTTGGCGCGCTGTTGAGCGCGCCCGCGATCAGCCCGCCGAAGTAGCGGCAGGCGTCAATGGCCTCCAGAGCGCCGTGCGTGGTGCGAGAGCTTTCGCCCGATTTGACGATAGCCAGCATTGGTTGGGTGGCGTAGGCCATCGGAACCGGAGCCAGCCGCATGAGCGACCCGTTTCCGGCTGAAAAGGGATGGGCGCTGCCGCTGAACGGCCGTCCCGTTTGCTCGAAATTTTCCAACGCTTCCCGCACCGTATTGCCAATGTCAAAACAGACGCCGGCGCTGCTGAAGTATCCTTCCCGATACCAGCGTAGGTAGCGAGCCATCTGGTCTTTGGCATCGAACCCCGGCATCGTAACCAGACTCTCCGCCAGACAGAGCGCCATCGAGGTGTCATCCGTCCATTGGCCGGGCGACAGCCGGAACGGCCCGCCGCCAACCATATCGGCGATAGGCGTAAACGTGCCCGGCGGTTTGAATTCCAGCGTCGTGCCCAGGGCGTCCCCGGCGGCCAGCCCCAACAAAGCTCCCTGATATCGCGTTATTGTTTCCATATTTGGATTGTAGTGATAAATTAAGATTCGGAAAACAGAAAAAAGGGGGATTCACGCGCTTTTCGCCCATTTTTTCGAGAGTTTCCTGAGTTTTCACGCATTGTAAGGCGGATTATTACGCAGACCCCGGTATAATGATGCGCGCATTCTTGTAATGCGCGCATTCTTGCAATAGGAGTAATTATGTCAGAACCGACCTGGATTGGCCGCGCCTTGGGGGGGCGCTATCAGATTGAAGAATTATTGGGGCAGGGCGGTATGTCCGCCGTGTATAAAGCCACGGATCCCAACTTGAAGCGGGTGGTGGCGGTGAAGATCATTCATCCTCATTTGTCCGGCGACCGGCAATTTGTTGACCGCTTTGAATCGGAAGCGGCGGCCGTGGCCCAACTGCGTCACGCTAATATCATCCAGGTGTATGATTTCAATCATGAGGGCAACACCTTTTTCATCGTGTTTGAGTTTGTGCCTGGGGAATCGGTGCAAGAGTGGCTGCGGCGGCTCAACGATACGGGCCGCCAGGTGGAAATTGAACGGGCGATTGAGCTGACGGTCGTCGTCGCCGATGCGCTTGAGTATGCCCATGAACAAAACCTGATCCATCGGGACATCAAACCGGCCAATGTGATGCTGCATGTGCGCGGCCAGCCTATTTTGATGGATTTCGGCATCGCCAAGATCGTGGGCGGGGCGCAGCACACCGCCACCGGCGCGGTGTTGGGAACGGCCCGGTACATGTCGCCGGAGCAGGTGAAAAGCGCCCGGGTTGATGCCCGCACCGACATCTATTCGCTGGGGGTGACGTTGTTTGAGATGGTCAGCGGCCGGGCGCCGTTTGAAGCGGAATCGGCGATGACGATGATGATGATGCACATTCAAGACCCGGTTCCCGACGTGCGCCGTCTGCGCCCGGATGTGCCCATGGATTTGGCGCGGGTGATCTCGAAGGCGTTAGCCAAAGAGCCGGATGATCGCTTCCAGACGGCGGCGGAGATGGCAGCGGCTTTGCGGGCGGTGCGGATGGATTCGCCCACCATTGCTGAGACGATGCTGCCGATAGACGAGCCGCCTCGTGAATCGGTCACGGCCGTCCTCACTCAGCCGCTGCCCACGCCGGCGGAAGCGACCCAGATGGGACAGGCCGGGCGTACCGTCGCTCAACAAACGGCCGTCGAGCCAACAGTCGTCGGGCAGACCGCCGCCGCTCCATCCCAAAAAGCCGGCCCTAACTGGCTGCTCATCGGCGGTGTGGGACTGGTAGTTTTGCTGCTGCTCATTTTTGGATTGACGCAGATGATAGGCGGCGATGATGGCAGTGATGTGGATGTTTTGCTGACGGCCATGCCTGGGCAGCGGATGACCGTTATGGCCGCAGTCCCAACCATGGACACGGGCGAAACGGCCGTGCCTCAACCCACAAACACCCCGGCTCCCGATCCGGCCACCGAGCTGCCGCCATCCACTGAAATCCCAACGCAAACGTCTCTCCCGCCTACGCCGTCACCCACCCCTATTGTAGTGCCGGAAGGCATGATCCTCATCCCTGGCGGCCGTTTTTTATTGGGTTCCAGCGATGG
Organism: Chloroflexota bacterium; assembly: GCA_024277135.1. Taxonomy (GTDB): domain Bacteria; phylum Chloroflexota; class Anaerolineae; order Promineifilales; family Promineifilaceae; genus JAJRVV01. The sequence goes on from JAJRVV010000134.1 coordinate 33,613, forward strand.
TCAGGCGGACGAACAGCCGCAGCGGGAGGTGACGCTCTCTCCTTTTTTCATTGACCAATTTGAAGTGAGCAACGCCCAATACCGGGCTTGTGTGCAGGCGGGGAACTGCACCAATGGATTCAATAATTCCTTCACGCGCGTGGGGTATCGGGACGATGCCCAATTCGACAACTATCCGGCGCTGGGCGTGACCTGGAACCAGGCGGCTGCCTATTGCCAATCGTTGGGCAAGCGGCTGCCGACGGAAGCGGAGTGGGAGTATGCGGCCAGTGGCCCCACCAATTTTACCTGGCCCTGGGGCAATGAATTTGATCCGGCTCTGTCAGCGGCCAGCGCGGCCGACGTGCAGCCGGTGGATAGTTTTGCAGATGGGGTCAGCCCATTTGGTCTGTACAACATGGCGGGTAATGTGGGGGAGTGGGTGCAGGATACGTATGACGCCAACTTTTATGCCAATGCGCCGGCAGAAAATCCAGTGAATGAGTCTGGGGGCGGGGCGGCCGTTTTCCGGGGCGGCAGTTTTGCCAATACCAACGGCGTCTTTTACACTACCAGCCGCCGTTTTGCCAAAGCCCGCACGCAAACGGATGTGGACCTCGGCTTCCGCTGCGCCGCCGATTTGCCTGGTTCTGAGCCGGAGGTTGCGGCGACGGCGACGATTCCGTCAGGGCCGTTTGTGCGTATCAACCAGGTCGTGATGGTGGACGGCCGTTACTCAGCCAATTTCGAGACGTTTAATTTCACCCCCAGTTTGACCGGCCAGCACATTCACTTCTTCTTCAACACCCTGCCGCCCGATCAAGCAGGCGCGCCGTTTGACGTGCAATGGTTCATCTACGGCGGCGACTCCCCCTTCACCGATTTTGGCAGTCCGGGCGACATCCCGGACGGCGCCACGCAACTTTGCGCTTTGGTGGCCAGTTTAGATCACGTGGCGGTGCAGGGCAGCGGCAACTGCATCGATTTACCTCAATAGCGAAGACCTGCGAGGTAATGAAAACCTTATATGAAAGCACGTTATGTCAACCTGCAACTAAAAACCTCGCAGGTCTCTCTCAAACGATGATTTGTTCCAGGGCGACGGTAGAATTAGTTGGGCCACAAACCTGTTGCCGCGGCTTGATCCGGCTCAGATCAAAAAAGGCGGCGTAAGCGTCGCTGATCGCCGTCATCGCCGCTTCGTTGATCGTGTAATACAACCAACGGCCGTCAACCGCATCCCGCGTCACATCTACTAAACCGGCATCCCGCAGCAAGCTCAAATGGTGCGAAACCAGATTGGCCGGCATTCCCAGCGCATCCCCCAACACGCAATTGCACTGCATCCCTTCCATCAGCAGGTGGATGATTTGCAGGCGTTTGGGGTTCGCCAATAATTTCAAGTGGCGGGAGAGCTGATCAATGTTGGCGGGGGGGACGGCCGTTTCTATCATTGAATTTACCTCAAATATCTTTGAATTATACGACAAAAAGAGAAACGTAAAACGAAATGCGCCCATTTTCGACGCTTTTCGTTTTACGTTTTACAGTGAGCCATTGCGTCGTTGCATTTCAATTCAGGCCCCCCTCGAAGATGTTTATGCTACGATCAGGCGAGGTCGAAGCGGTCAAGGTTCATTACCTTGTTCCACACCGCTACAAAGTCGTGCAGGAACTTCTCCTGGGAGTCCTCACATCCGTAGACTTCCGCCAAGGCTCGGAGTTGGGAGTTCGAACCGAAGATAAGATCAACACGGGTGCCGGTCCACTTGAGTTCGCCCGTTGTGCGATCACGCCCCTCAAACACGTTTTCGTCTTTCGAGGCGGCCTGCCACGTCGTACTCATGTCCAGCAGATTCACGAAAAAGTCATTGGTAAGCGTCTCTGGTCGCTTGGTGAAGACGCCGTGCTGGGATTGTCTGAAGTTGGCATTCAAGACGCGCATACCGCCAACGAGAACCGTCATCTCAGGCGCGGTCAGCGTCAGCAGCTGCGCTCGATCAACCAGCAACTCCTCGGCTGATACGGCGTATTCCGTTTTGAGGTAGTTGCGGAACCCGTCTGCAGCTGGCTCGAGAACGGCGAACGATTCCACGTCGGTTTGTTCCTGCGACGCATCTGTGCGGCCGGGCGTGAAAGGAACGGTTACATCATAACCCGCCTTTTGCGCCGCTTGCTCGACGCCGGCGCAGCCGCCCAAGACGATCAAGTCAGCAAGCGATACCTTCTTCCCGCCAGATTGCGCGTCGTTGAATTCCTTTTGGATTCCCTCAAGAGTCTGCAACACAGTTTTCAGTTGGGTTGGCTGGTTGACTTCCCAATCCTTCTGCGGTGACAGGCGAATACGCGCCCCGTTGGCGCCGCCGCGCATGTCGGAACCACGGAAGGTGGAAGCCGACGCCCAGGCGGTCGAGACCAACTGGGAAATGGACAATCCTGACGCCAGAATTTTGGCTTTGAGGGCGGCGATATCCGTTTCATCAATCAGCTCATGATCAACGGCCGGCACAACGTCTTGCCAGATCAGTTCCTCAGCGGGAACCTCAGCGCCGAGATAGCGCGAGCGAGGCCCCATATCGCGGTGCGTTAGCTTGAACCAGGCGCGGGCGAAGGCGTCGGCGAATTCGTTGGGATTCTCGTGGAATCGTTTGGAAATCGGCCCATAAATCGGGTCCATTCTCATAGCGAGATCGGCCGTGGTCATCATGGGCGCGTGCCGTTTGGACGGGTCGTGGGCGTCCGGCACACTGTCCGCTGCCGCCGGATCGGTCGGAATCCACTGCCAGGCTCCGGCGGGGCTTTTCACCAAATCCCAATCGTAGCCGAAGAGTGTGTCGAAATAGCTGTTATCCCACTGGATCGGGGTCGGGGTCCAGGCGCCTTCGATACCGCTGCTGATGGTATCGCCTCCTTTGCCGCTGCCATACGCGCTCTTCCAGCCAAGCCCCTGCTCTTCAATGCCGGCGGCTTCTGGTTCAGGGCCGACGAGCGCCGCATCGCCAGCGCCGTGAGATTTGCCAAAGGTGTGCCCCCCGGCAACGAGGGCGACCGTTTCCTCATCGTTCATCGCCATGCGCGCAAAGGTCTCTCGAATGTCGCGGCCTGAGGCGAGCGCGCTCGGCTGGCCGTTAGGCCCTTCCGGGTTGACGTAGATCAAGCCCATTTGCACAGCGGCGAGGGGATTCTCAAGTTCCCGGTCGCCAGCGTAACGCTTGTCGCCCAGCCATTCGCTCTCGGCTCCCCAGTAAATATCTTCTTCTGGCTCCCAAATGTCCTCGCGCCCGCCTGCGAAGCCGAAGGTTTTTAAGCCCATTGACTCCAGGGCGCAGTTTCCGGCGAGGATGATGAGGTCGGCCCAGGAAATTTTGTTGCCGTATTTCTGCTTGATTGGCCAGAGCAGTCGGCGCGCTTTGTCGAGGTTTACATTGTCGGGCCAACTGTTGAGGGGGGCAAAGCGTTGGTTGCCGGTTCCCGCGCCGCCACGGCCGTCGCCGATGCGGTACGTGCCGGCGCTGTGCCACGCCATGCGGACGAATAGGGGACCGTAGTGACCGTAATCGGCCGGCCACCACTCTTGCGAGTCGATCATCAGCGCATAGAGGTCATTCTTCAACGCTTCCAGGTCGAGTTTCTTAAACTCCTCAGTGTAATTGAACGTCTTGCCCATCGGATTGCTTTTGTGGGAGTGTTGATGAAGGATTTTGAGGTTCAACTGGTTCGGCCACCAGTCTTGGTTTGACGTACCGCCGCTGGCAGTTGTGGGATTGTTCGTTCCGCCCGTTACCGGACATTTGCTATCTTCGTTCATAAGGTTATCTCCTTGTATTTTACATAAATATCAGAGGGGGCATTTTCACGTAATTCCTTTGACGTAAGCCAAATCTCTGGCAAGTTGTTGATAATACGTCAGCACAAGAGGATATTACGTTTTCTCCTTTTTGCAAAAATAAGCGTTTTCCAGCAACAATTCCAAATCTAAACGGCGTTTGGTAGGGGCGGGATGGCGCGGTATGACCTTGGCATAAAAAAACAACTTGTTCCGCGCCATCTCGCCCCGATTTCGGCCATTCTCAGGGCGAGATGGGCGGGAGACACCTCCGTTCGC
>JAJRVV010000135.1 GCA_024277135.1 Chloroflexota bacterium
CGGAAGAGTCGAAATAGCAACACGGATAGAACGGATTGGACGGATTTTCACGGATAAAATAAGGGAAAATCCGTGTAAATCCGTTAGATCCGTATCATCCGTGTATCCATTAAATCATTCTCCGACAGCCTGCTAGAGTCGCTGAATCTACCCTAATGACAGGTGGCGCGTTTTAAACCCCAACAACCAAAGGAGTTTTCAGATGTCTGAACCATTTATTGGCGAAATCAAGATGGTTGGTTTTAACTTTGCCCCACGAGGATGGGCGTTTTGCGATGGACAGTTACTGCCAATTTCGCAGAATGAAGCCCTGTTTTCCTTATTGGGGACAATATACGGCGGCGACGGCCGTACCACCTTTGCCCTGCCCGATTTGCGCGGCCGAGTCCCCATCCATCCGGGCAATGGGCCGGGATTGTCATCCTACCGGCCGGGACAAAAAGGCGGAGTGGAAACCGTGATGTTAAATGCCGCTCAAATGCCAGCCCACAACCACGCCGCCGCCGGCACAGCCAAAGCTGTGAACGGATCGGGTGATAATACATCTCCATCTGGAAATAATTGGGCTGCTCTGGCGCGTGAAAATGCGTACAGCGATGCGGCGGCAGATGGAACGATGGCGGCTGATAATGTGACTGTGACTGTGGCTAATACCGGTGGTAGTCAAGCGCACGAAAACCGACAACCTTATTTGTCCATCACTTTTTGCATTGCCCTGGTCGGTATCTACCCTTCACGTAACTAGCCATGAACTTTGAACTGCGGCCTGTGGGCGCGGCTGACGAACCGTTTTTTTATGAGGTTTATCGCGCCACCCGGCAGGATGAATTGGCTTTGGTGGCGTGGAGCGAATCAGAAAAAGAAGCTTTCATGCAGATGCAGTACCAGGCGCAGCGTCAAGGATATCTCAAGCAATTTCCAACGGCCGATTGGCAGATCATCTTACTGGATGGCGCGCCAATCGGCCGTTTGATTGTGGATCGACGGCCGCAAGAGGTGGGTTTGATGGACATTGCCCTTTTGCCGCCATACCGGAATCGGGGAATTGGCGCGAAGTTCATCAGAAAAGTGATGGCGGAAGCGGCTGACAAGGCTCTGCCGGTACGCCTTTTCGTCTCCAAAATCAATGAGGGGGCGTTCCGGTTGTATGAACGGTTAGGTTTCACCACGATTGGGGAAACGGGCGTGCATTTTTGGATGGAGTGGCTGCCTGAACAGATAAGAGCGGTTAGTTGAAGACTGCTTCGTAGTAACGGCCGTTGCTGTCCGCATCAATGGGAACGAGGAACAAGTTTTCTATTCGAATCTTTCCATCATTTGACAACATGTACATTCCCTGACTCAGAATGGGTTGCAACGGCCCCCGAAACACGATGGCAAAGGGAGACGGCCGTAAATCAGAGGTTTGCCGCCAACTTGGCAAAGAGTCTAAATGGGAAAGCAGGGTACACACTTCAATCAATTCTATACGAACGGCCGTATCCTCTGTCAACGCTAGATGGAAACGCTCATTCAAAAGCGCTTCAAAGAATTCGATGGTTAATTTGTTGAGCATCAAATATCCTCCAAATTTCGTTGCTCAAGATCATAACAACAGTGAGGAGAAAATGAAAGAAAACAACGGCGCACAATCATTCATAACCAGGATAACCACTTCTATATTCGTCATCTTGGGCTTGTTGAGCGTGCTTTTGGGAACCACACAACATGTTTATGCCGGTGGCGCGATAGGCAGTGGCGCTTGCAACGAGACAGATCTGAAAACCGCCATCAATACTGGTGGAACTGTAACGTTCTCTGCTGACTGTACTATCGTTCTTACATCAGAAATCGGCATTTCCTCTGGGGTAACGATTGATGGCAACGGTTTATGGTGATACTTGATGGCGGTAATGCTGTCCGAGTGATCAACATTTCCGCAGGCACAGTAGTTTTAGATGGCTTAACCATCCAAAACGGCACTGGTCTGAATGGCGGCGGCATCTACAATAATGGAACATTGACGGTTCAAAACACCGCCGTTATCTCCAACACCGCCACAGGCAGCTTCGTTAATGACGAAGGCTTTGGCGCCGGTGTTTTTACAACGAATGGCAGCACGCTGACGGTTATAAACTCGACTATTTCCGGTAATAATGCGACCGAGGATGCTGGCGGTATTGGGGTTGCAGCTGGCGGCAGCGCCACAATCAACATATCCAACAGCGCCATCGTTAATAATCATGAGCAAAGCGGTCTAGGTGGCGGTGGTTTAAGTTTGGTTAACAGCGTCACCAAAAATGTGAAGAATTCAATTATCGCCAACAACACCAGCGGCTCGTCATCGACACTATCTAATTCGTTATCAGCGCTTACTTCCCAGGGCTACAATATCAGCGATGACGATCCATTTTCTGGTGGGGCATTAGCCAGCGATTTTATCAACACCGATCCCAGAATCAGCAGTCTGGCCGACAACGGTGGGCCAAATAAGACCCATGCCTTGCAATTTGACAGTCCGGCCATTGATACCGGCGAACCAACTGGCTGCCAGAATAATTTTGGCGCCAATGTCACTACTGATCAACGAGGCCAATCCCGCGATGATTTACGCTGCGACATTGGTGCCTTTGAGCTGAAACTGACCGACAGCATTGTCGTTGCTAAATCAATAGCCAGTGGCGATACAGTTAGTTTTGGCCCAACATTGGTAGAAATTTCTCGATCAGGCGGCAATGACCCAGGTATAGTAACCATCACCAAGCGGGAAAATGCGCCCGGTGGCGGCACACCAGAGCCAGGAGAAATGCCGATTCACTGGAATATCACTCCAAGCGGCAGCAATTCCGGATTAAATTTAACTTTGAAGTTGTGCTACACGAACAGCGAATTAGCGGCCGGAAATAACATTGCTGAGGGAAGTCTAGTACTGTTCCGCAACACTGGCGGACCATCCTGAACCAATCAAGGGGGAACGGCGGATACGGTCAATAATTGTGTCAGTGGTTCAGTGACGGCGCTTAGCAATTGGACTCTGGGTGATCCAACAACCGGGGGAAATAATGATCCAACGGCCGTCTCCCTGCAAAATCTTTCAGCCCAATCAACAACCACCTGGGTTATGGTCAGTGTGGCATTCATCCTGTTTAGTTTGATCGCCTTGACGGTATGGCGGAGACGCGCGTAAGTCTTAACAAAATCAGAAACATTGAAATGGCTGTTTCCAGATGATGGTAACGGCCGTTTCTCATTCCGCCACCACCATATCCGCAATCATCACCAAAAAAACCGAATCTGCCAGGTCGTTGTAATCGCTGGCGGGCGCTTCCGCCCAGGCCACAACCTCTTGCCCGTTTTCCATGCGCGCCATGATGAAGCCCCAAATTTCACCCCCATCGGCAGCAGTGTAACTGAAATCGGCCCGCTGCCAAAGCTGAGGCCCCAGGGCAAAAGTGAATGGCGCTTCGGCGGCAAAATCGGCCGCGCCGGCGCCAGCATCCCGCACCAAAGTCTCCAGGGTATCGGCGGCCGGGGCCGTTGCCGGCCGCATCCGCAGCGCCACGAAAGTGTACTGGTCGCGGCTGAACCGCTGCCAGCCGCGCACTTCCTGGTACACAAAGTCGGACGGCCGGGCCAGCGAAAAGCCGCCCACATCCGCCTGCGCCCAATCCCCCGGCTGCAAGCCAAACCCCACCGGGGCCGTCTGCCAACTGGCGATGATGCGGTTAACGGCCGTGATCGTATCCGCTTCATCCGCCTGACGGCCGTCCACATCCAGCACAAACCCCGTCCTACCCTGCACAAACGCCAGGAAAATACCCGTGCGCGGTTCGCCGTCCGCCGCGGTATAGCCGTAAGCCGTCCGCCGCCCATGTTGTCCGGCAATGGCGGCATCATCGGCATACAACACATCCACCGCGCCAAACTGGTCTATTGTCTGCCGGGTGAGCGTGTCGGCGGTGACGGCCGTATTCACATCCGGGTAAAGGGTGATTTGCAGTTGGGTTGTGTTCGACAAATTGGCCGTGTAAAGCAGCGCGCCGGCATAAACCGGCGCGTACCAATCGGCCGGATAATTAAATTGGAAGCCGAGATACGGGTCGAAATACGCTTTTTCGGCGGGGACGGCGGCGCTGTTGGTGACGGTGAGGGTGGTGAACGTCTCTGTCAGGCCGCCGGCCGCATTTTCCACCGTGAAGCCGAAAAGGTACTCGCCATCGGGAACCGGCCGCCACGCAAACGCCAGTTGGCCGGAAGCGTCGAAGCGCAGTTCCGGGCCGGGTTCGCGGCTGAGACGGCCGTCCGCTTCCCGGTAGATGCGGAACGGCGTGAACAGATCGCCCGGCTGCGGCAAAATCTGGGCCGGGGCCGCGCTTTCGTCCGACTGCCAGCCCCACACCCCCGCCAGACGGCCGTCCCGATGGTCGAAGGCGAGATTGGCGGCGACGTCCGCCGCGGCGGCGATGTCCGACGCGGCGGCGGCGCGGCGGAAGCGCCCCTGCACGGTAAACAGACGGGCGGCGTCCTCCCCGCTGTCCGGCGCGCCGGGCCACATCACCACAAAATCACCGTTGCCGGCGCTGTCAACTAGGTAGGTCACTTCCGGCAGCCAGACGAAAAAATCCTCATGCACCCCATCCCGCCATTCGCTGATCTGGCTGCCGTCGGCCAAAATGGTGGGTTCGGGGATGAGGCGGTCGTATTCAAACAAGCGCAGACGGCCGTCCTCCTCAAATCGCCCGGCCAGCATCGCCACCGTTTCGATTTCCCGCCCGGCGATTTCAAACTCGACGTAGGCCGGGTTTTGCATATTGACCTCATCCCGTAAATTGGCAGTGAGGGCGATTTCTGGCCGGGGCAGATCGGCCAGCCCGGCGGCGTGGTAGCGGGTGAGGAACTGGTTCCAGTTGATCAATTCGGCGGCCTGGGCGTAGGCGGGGTTGTAGAAGTCGGCCGTTCGCGGCAGGTAGATGGCGATGCCGCCGCCCTGGGCATACCCGCGCCCGCGCTCGTTGGCGATGACGGCCGTATCCAGCGCGTCCAGCACGGCCGTCGCCGTCGTTTGGATGGCCGGGTCGTCGCTGCGCTGCGCCAAAATTTGGGCGAAATGGGCCAGATCAACGGCGGCGTACCGCTCAAACTGGTCGGCATAGACACGGGCATACGCCTCCGCGCCGCTGCGGGCGTCGGTGACGGCTCCGGCCGTCAACACCGGGTCGGCGGCCAGCAGAGCCGCCAATTGTTCCAGTTGGTAGGTGAGCGGGGGCAGGCGCTGCAGGTTGACGGCCGTCATCGTCACAAAATCATCCTGGGGGTAGGCGGCCGTAAAAGCATCGGCCATCATCTCGGCCAAACCGGCCGCGTCCAGGTCGGGTTGTTCGTATAGACGGCGCAGCAGGTCGGTGTAATTCCATCCCTGTCCCGGCGTCAGGGCTTCGGAGGCGACGGCAAAATCAGCATAGGGTTGGACGGCCGTCAGCACATCCAACTGCCCCATCAAACAAGCATCGAAGGCGATGACATCCAGTTTTTCGGAGGCGACGGCCGTCAACGCCTGGCGCAAATCGGGCAGCGTCAGCGCATCATCCCCGTCAAAGGCCGCCCCGTTCCAGCCCGCGCCATGATCCCAGATGATGAGGGCGTATTGGTTGGCCGGATACGCGGCCATGCCCCAGTTGATGAAATCAGCCAGCGTGTCCGGGTCGCCCATGTTGGCCTCGCCCAATTGCTCGACCACAGGCGAGGTGATGGCATCCACCACCTTGTCCCCCTGGATAAGAAAGCGGCGGGCGTCGCTCCAATCGCCATCGGCGTCCGTTTCCCCTGCGGCGCGGTCAATCTGCACCAACACCTGCACGTCTGCGCTGGTTCCGGCGGCTTCCATTTCGTTCACGTCTTGCAGACCGGCCAGTTCCAGGTTGTTGTCGGCGTCGAGGTAAACCATCACCGTCCAATCGGGCAGGGCGGGATTGGGGGTGTTGGTGGCGGGGGGCACGGCCGTGGGCGTGAAGGTAGGCAGCAAGGCGGCAGGGGCAGTGGGGACAAGGGGCTGAGGCGTCGGTGTCGGGGGCAGTGGAACCGGGGAGCTGGGGGGCTGGGGATTCCAGGGGAAGGCGCAGCCGGTAGAGAAGAGGATTAGAATAGAAATGGCGAGAAGGCGTTGGTTCATGCCTGTTATTGTCTTTAAAAACGGGTTCCTGGCAAGGGATAAATTTCCTTAACGACATCTTCTGAACGACCGACCGAGTATAGGGTCGGTTCAGGCTTAGGCAATGTCCGTTTTTAACTTTTCATAATTTTTAGCGGAAAAACGGTCATTGCTCGTGGAATCGTCCTCCTGATCTAAAAGGTTATTTGTGGACGATTCCTTAGATGAATGTCATCTCCAACTTATGACATTCATCC
>JAJRVV010000136.1 GCA_024277135.1 Chloroflexota bacterium
AATGGCGCTGGTGACGGTGATGATGAGGTGTGCCTGCGTTAGCTGGCTTAAATCATCGGTGATGGTAACGTTGCCGTTACCGGCTTGCCGCACCCGGCCGGCCACTTCATTCAGTTTGTGCAGCCGGCGGCCAATCAACAGCATTCTGTGGACGTCGGCGGCCAACATCTCGGCGCAGAGTGAGCCGATGGCCCCGGCGGCGCCCACCACGGCGACGGTGGCCTGTCGGATGGGGATGTCCATGAGTTGAGCCGCTTTGCGAATGGCGGAAACGGCGACGGCGACAGTGTAGCTGTCGCCGGTGGTCACGGGGATGTTGAGGTTTTGGGCGATGGTGACGCCGCCATCGCCGACAACCGAGGTGAAGGCGCCCAAACCGAGCAGCCGCGCCCCCAGCCTCTCGGCGTACCGCCCGGTTTGGATGATCTTTTTGTAAACGATGGGGGGCGGCAAACTCATCATCCGCTGCGGCGTGAGGGGGCAGGCGACGAACCAGCCATGCAGGGAACGGCCGTTCTTTTGCGAGCGAACGCCTGTGATTTCAGAGATAAACACAGGGGGGAAGAAAAGGGAAAGAAAGTCAATCAGCCAGACGGGCAGCTTGCCCAAAGCCGGGAACTTTCGGCTGACATCACGCTGCGGGTCAATCGGGTGGATAATGAAAGCAAAGGAGTCCTGCATCTTAGAATAAGTGTAGCCCAGACAGTGACCGCTTCAATAGCATATTTGTCATTGTCCGGCCCCACTTCATGTCCCATCCTCGCGTGGGTACAAACGTGGATAAGGGTGTCTGGTTTTATGGGGATGATGGTCGCTTTCTTCAAAACGAACATTGTTGACGATAAATTTTCGTTCGTTAGAAGCCAGTAAAACCACATCTGATTCGATGGTTCGCGCCGGATAAATAACGAGTCCCGAACTTAACCGGCAGTGGTGGCCGACACAACCGCCTAATACCAGAAAATCCGTTTCTTCCAGCCGGTTGTTCAAGCCCATGGTGCGCAATGGGCCGCTTAAGATGTTAAAATCAGTGAAGGTGGTGCCGGCGCCGATAAAGGAATCCCGGCCAATAACGCATAATTGCAAACAGGTGTTTTGGGCGACCATGGTGTTTTCCATCATGGTCGTCATAAACAGCGCTGCCCGAAAGGGGAGAAAACAGCCATCGCTAATGACGCTCAACATCAGTTGACAGCCCTGAGAGATATTGACATTGTTGCCGATGATGCAGTTGTCAATAACGGCGCCGGCGCCAATGGTGACGTTATCGCCAATGATGGTGGGGCCATGGACGATGGCCGACGGATCGATGATGACGTTTTTGCCTACTTTGACCAGCTCGGAACTGGCAAGGACTTGTTTCTGCTCCAATAAAGCATGGGCCAACACTTTTAGTTTGAATTTCCAATCGACATTGATGCTGTCTTCGATGTTGGCGCCGTTGGCAAAGACGCCAAATAGGATGTCGGTGGTGAACAGGTGAACCCAGTTTTCGATGAGAACGAAGGATTTTCGGGGAAGTTGGTAGGTGAGGTCGCCAAACTCAGTGGCCATGTAGGGCGGGACGTGATAGTAACCCCTTTCCCGGACATCTGTGTCAATGACGAGGGGAATTGCTTCCACGCTCTGGTTAATGCCGTTGGGCAGGTACCACATTTCAGCTAACAGGAGGTCTTCGTACTCGAAAAAGGAATGGGTTAACGGCCGTACATGCTTGGCAATCGCCGCATCACGTTTCTCAAAGGCCAATCTTACCGGCCGTCTGCCCGCCTTTGCTCTGCTGATAAATTCCTCAACCAGCGCCGCGTTAAAAAACAAGTTGTCACGATGGACAAACATCTCCACCGGCTCACTCTCAAACTGGCGCGCCATCTGCCAGTTATCATACTCCCGTTCCTCCGTGGTAAACTGCGCCACCAAATCCCGCTGCCAAAGCCACAGCGGTTTATTCTGAACCCGCAACTCACGAGCCGGTTCATTAAAAGGCGCAATATGCGCGGGAGCCTTCAAAATAATTCGACGCATCGTTTTTGATCAAGAAATCATTTTCAAATAACTTCACATTGGGGCGGCGCTTCCGCAAGCGGCGTTCGTTTACCTAAATCGCTAGTAACTGCTAACCACAAAGGCACAAAGTCACAAAGTTTCTCTGGTTTTTCTTTGCGCCTTCGTGTCTTCGTGGTGAAATTCCAGAGGGGCTTAGTAGTTACAATCGCTAGTTAAAAATGAACGCCGCCTAAGCCGCCGGTTTCTTCGAGATAACAATAGTGCAAGAATCATCCCCTTTGGCAATACAAGATTCCTCGCGCACCCTAAACCGGCGGCCTCGGCTTACCCAATCCAACGATTGTTCCAACAGCCCCACTGCCAGATGACAACAGGGTTGTTCCGATGTCCGCTGCCAACACATCGGACATCGCTCAATTTGCCACAAATAGCCGCGTTCATCCTCACCCAACCGCACTTTTTGATCGCTAAACTTGTTAAATGTCTGGGCAAAAACATCCAACCCAATCTTCAACTTAATACCCAAAGGCAAACGGCGTACGGCCAAATCGGCAATGCCCAAAACCGGCATAAATTCCTTCAAGGCATACTTCCACGTTTCCCGACCAGCACGCAAGGCCAGCCCCCGGCCGCCGCGCACGCCATACATATCCTCAATCGTTTGCAAAATTTTGCTTAGTTCGGCAAAAGTGAAGTCCCGCCCCAAGTTGTTCGGCGGATAATTGTTAACTAAATGGGTCAATTGGGCCAGATTCAAAATAGCATTCACCCCATGCTGCCCGGTGATTTCCTCCATGGCAATCAGAAAAATCCGGGCCATTTTGTTGGGATAATAATATTGAACCTGTTGATCCAAAGTCCGCGCCGCTCTTTTATTTGCTGCCACAATCAACTCTCATGATTTCTCAAAAAATGTTCCAGGGTCTCGTTAAATAATTCTGGCTCATCCGTCATCGGGAAGTGACGGGAATGCTGCATCATCGTTACTTGCGCTGTTTCTACGCCTTCGCGTAAAAGTTTAGCGTTTGATGGCGAAACGATATTGTCTCTCACTCCATAAATACCTAACGCCGGGATATGCAATGTTTTCAAATTGTCCCGAAGGTCTGTTTCCCGCAAATCGCCAATGCTGCGAAAAAATGATTCAATTGTCGTCCGTTGCACATCATTAAAAATCATCGCGCGCACTTTTTTAGAATCTCGCGCCAGCAAAATTTTCATGATGGCGCTTAGCATGAAAGGATACCGCCAAATCATTCGAGCGATGAAACTATAACCGGCAAGCTGCAAGAACGGATTCAAAGATGCACCAATAATAGGCGCTCCAACCATGACTACTTTGTTCACCCGGTCTGGATATTGCAGCGCCATTTGCAAAGCCACAGTGCCGCCCATTGAATGCCCAAAGATGGGGGCGCATTGAATGCCGAGCGTGCTCATAAATTGATGCACCATTTCGACATAGCTTTTTATTTGAAACGAAGATGTGGTGGTGGTTGACCCTGTGGCAGAATCGCCGAACCCCCAAAAATCCAGGGCATACACCCGGTATCGGCCGGTTTGGGCCAGCGTTATCATCGAATCGCGCCAGACACTCCAAGAGTTAATCCAGCCATGCAGCAAAATAATAGGTTGCCCTCGCCCAATTGATTCGTAATGTAGGATTCCTTGCTCGGTGACGATGGAACTCACGCTAACCTCAATGCCGTCCAAAACGGGCTACTATTTGTAGAGCGAAAACCAAGTGTTATCTATGTAACCATTACATTCACTGGACGTGTGTGCTCTTTAACAAGGAACAAGCGCGCAGAATTATGTAAAACAGACACTTCGTTCGCTTAAAATAGTAACATTGGCCCGGTTTATAAAGCGTGAAAAGCGGGTAAAGGTGGTGTAAATGAAACGTTAATCAATCAAGCGTCCCCTTCCTTATCCAACTCTTCTAAAATTGAATAAAGAAGCTCCAGTAAAACATTTTTTACACTCTCTTTATCCGTGGCAGTACACGGCAGGATTTTCACATCCGGTTTCAGCCGCAGGATGATGCGCAAATCTTCAGGCTCCCAGGCATCTTCCATATCCTGTTTGTTGGCCGCGACCACAAAAGGGGTGGAAGCATACCCCTCAAACGTTTCCAGGATGCGTTTGGCTTCACGAAAGGTTTCCGGCTTGGTGCTGTCTACCATCACCACGAAACCCAACATGCCCTGTGACAAAACATCCCACATGAAATCAAAGCGGCGTTGTCCCGGAGTGCCAAACAAGTATAGAACCAGATCGTTGCCTACCGTGATACGGCCGAAATCCATAGCAACGGTCGTTGTCTCTTTGATCTTTTCAGCCGCACTGGTTATTTTTCGCTCAGTGGACACAACATCAATTTCGCTGACCGAACCGATGAACTGTGTCTTTCCAGACGAAAAAGGGCCGGTGATTACCATTTTGGCAGCTTGCATAAAATACCGTCCAGATGATTATGAATGAGTTTACTGCGTTATGAATCAATTTAGCGGAGCCGCAGCATCGCGCCAGGATTACAAACCACGTATCCGATCGATCAGGCGAACGACGACTGAGCGTTTCTCCGCCGGGGATTGATGCTCAACGGTCTGTTTGCGGGAGCGGGTGGCTGTGATTTCTTTTTTGGGTTTGGGCCGGTCTATGATTTCGACTAACCCGGCTTGAAGCAGGCCGTACATAATGCGGCGGATCTCAAAATCGCTGAGATTATTGGCCTGGGCAATTTGTCGCATGGAGTTGCGTGGATTGATGAAAGAAACTACACGCCATTCTTCAACCGTCAAATTGATGTTTCGTAGCCGGGCGTCGGGTCTATCGGTGAAGCGGAGGGAAATGTCTAATTCGGGGAGTTCTTCTTGAAGAATTTCCCATTCTTTGAGACGGCGGCTCCCCTCCATGATGACGCTTTCGAGGTCAATGGGGATAGTGATAAACCCTGTGGATGGTAGTTGATTGGCGTCAAACCGGAATAGCCCTTCAGTCCATGTGAAAAGTTTGTAGACAATGTTGAGGATATTCTGGCGAACGCTCTGGATGATATCACTCTGCGTTACGTGCCCTGCCTGAATGAGAAGATGGCCAAGCTGTTTGTCGTTTTTGCCCCGAACCCGGGTTTCGATGATGCGGGCCTGATCCTCGGAGAGTTTGCCGGCATTAAACAAAATTTGGGCGATGTGGTTGGTTCGATCTGGGCCGATATGGGCGTAGATGAGTTTGCCTTCGCGGAAGGAGAGGTTGGCGGAATCCCCGTTGGCCTGGATGGCAAGGGTGCCAGTCTTTCGGGCCAGGTTGATGAGATTCAGTAATTGGGTTGTGGAAAAATCGCGCAGGTTGCCTTTCAGGGCCATAGTTGTTTTCCCTGCTTTTTGAATATATTTATGAACTCTATGCTCATTTGTGATTTGATGGTTATGTTATTTAGTTATGATGGGCATTATACATGGTGGAAAATGTCCAGTCAAACGGGACATTAGTCGTGGTCAGGGTTGTTTTTCTCTGGTTTTTACCTGGATTTTGATGGTAAAATTGGCGTTGGTTGTTTGTGCGCAATTTTGTTCGTGTGTACAATATGGATGCTTATTTATGAGATTGTCCAGGGGCGGTGGCGAAATGGCAGACGCAGCGGACTTAAAATCCGCCGGAGTAATCCTCCGTGTGGGTTCGACTCCCACCCGCCCTACACTTAATTTGGCCCGGTTTCGGGCCTTTTTTGTTTGAATGGCAGGATTGTGTTGCACCAGAAAATAAGAACTTTTTTGGAGGCGGTTTGGCGACCTGAAACCCGATTGGTGGTGGCGGTTTCGGGCGGGCCGGACTCGCTGGCAATGTTGCACTTGCTTTGGCGTTGTTTGGGGGCTGACCGCTTGGTGGCGGCGCATTTGAATCATGGTTGGCGGGACACGGCCGTACCCGAAGCTGAGATTGTGCGGCAAACGGCCGTCTCCTGGGGCATCCCCTGCCGAGTTGGCGCAGCAGATGTGCCGGCGTTGGCGCGGCAGGAAGGCTGGTCGCTGGAAGAAGCGGGCCGGATGGCCCGGTACCGCTTTTTTGCCGATGTGTCTCGTGACGTGGGCGCCACGGCCTCGGCCGTGGGACACAACGCCAATGACCAGGTAGAGACGATTTTGATGCGCCTGCTGCGCGGGGCGGGATTGCGGGGATTGGCGGGGATGCAAGCCGTAGCCCCTATGCCGGATGCGCCTGATTTGCAGGTGATACGGCCGTTGCTCACCATCACCCGATCTGAGATCGAAACCTACTGCCAGGAAAATGGGCTGGAGCCGGTGCGCGACCCATCCAACCTGGACACCACATTTTTCCGCAACCGGGTGCGCCATGATCTGCTGCCGCTGTTGGCCCAGTACAACCCCCAAATTCGGGAGCGGCTGCGGCAAATGGCGGTGAGCGTGGCCGCAGACGAGGCTTTTTTGCAGGAGCAGACGGCCGCAGCCTGGTCATCGCTGTTAGCAGAGCAGGGCGGCGATTGGTTGACGCTGAATCGGCGGCGATGGCAGGCGTTATCTGCCAGTTTGCAACTGCGACTGCTGCGGCGGGCGGTGGCGGTGTTGCGGCCGTCCGCCGAAATCAGCTTCACCCCCATCCGGCACGCTTTTGATCTGGCCCAGCGCAACCAATCCGGCCTCAAAGCTGACCTGCCCGGCGGCGTCACCCTGCTCATTGAGTCGGATGCGCTCTATTTTACGCTGGCCGAGGCCATATTGCCCGTCCATCTCCCGCAAATGACTGATGCACAGCCCATTTCTCTGCCGGTTCCGGGAGAGGTGAGGCTGCCAAACGGGTGGCGCCTTACCGCGCAACAGGCGGCGTCGCCGTCGTTGACGGCCGTCGGCCAAAATCGGGACCCGTGGCTGGCGTATCTGGCCGTGTCCGATTTATCCGCCCTGCAAATTCGGCCGCGACGGCCTGGGGAGCGCATCCAGCCATTAGGTTTGCACGGCCGCTCGACCAAGCTCAAAGAAGTGATGATTGATCGGAAAATCCCGGCCCGGTTACGGCCGTTGTGGCCGTTGGTGGCAACGGGGGGACGGCCGTTATGGTTGGTGGGGCATATTCTGGACGAACGGGCGCGTGTGACCGAAACAGCTAAACTGGTGGTGCAAATTCGCTGTTTCCACGAATAAATAAGGGTTGACGATGAGCACATGGCTCAGTATACTACCGCTTGCGCCAATTCGGGGCGTAGCTCAGTTTGGTAGAGCGCTCGGTTTGGGTCCGAGAGGTCGTCGGTTCAAATCCGGCCGCCCCGACTTGCGGCAGTGGTGTAGGGGTAACACAACAGCCTTCCAAGCTGTTATCAAGGGTTCGAATCCCTTCTGCCGCTCTTTAACAATGAACAATGAACAATGAACAATTAACAATTAACAATTAACAATTAACAATGAACAAAATTTATTCATTGCTCATTACTCATTACTCATTACTCATTGAATTTGGGCCTATAGCTCAATGGCAGAGCAAGCGGCTCATAACCGCTGGGTTCTAGGTTCGAATCCTAGTAGGCCCACAACTCGCCCATCCCCGGCGAGTTTTTTATTCCCCGATCACATTCACTTTGGTTGGTTTCAGTTTGCAGATGATGCGCGTCTCTTCGGCGGCGCGTTCGGCCGGGGCAAAATCGCCGTAATAGTTGGCGGCGCCGACGTAAAGCCGGGCCAATTCGGAAATGTGCTCCACCGCGCCTGCTTCCGTCATTTCCACGACCGTCCCCCGCACTTCCAACGCCCGGAAAGGGTTGTTGGGATCAACGGCAAAAACGGTGGCTTTGGGGTGGTTCAGAAGGTTTTTCTCTTTCTGACGACCGCGCGTGGTGTTGATGAGGATGTGGTCGCCATCGGAATTACACCAGGTGATGGTGGATTGGGGTTGGCCGTCAGGCATGACGGTGGTGAAGGTCACATACACCGGGCCATCAATTAAATCACGATGAGAATTAGGAATTTGGGCTGACATAACTGCTCCTTCTGGGACGTTTTAAGTTGTTGGCGATTATAGGCTAATAACGCAGAGTTTTCATGAGGAAATGGCAGTTCTTAGTGAGTTGCTAAGGGTTCACTTTAGTTGACAGTTTTCCCCCAAGTTAATATCATAGTGGCATCGTCGAGGCAGGCATACCCAAGATGCCTCGGTTTGCATCCAAACAAGAGTAAAGTCGTTTCACATAAACGCACTGACTCCCATACTGCGAGTGTAGTTCAGCGGTAGAACGTTAGCTTCCCAAGCTAAATGTCACGGGTTCGAGTCCCGTCACTCGCTTGCAGAAACGGCCGTACTTGTGGAAACAAGGCGGCCGTTTTTGCTTATGCCCCGTCCCCTCTCAGGCGATCCAGATTATGAGCATTCGGCCCAACACGAGCCGATTCCTGGTTTAATTCACAAATGCTGGTATGCTATACGGTAGTATTTTTGCGCTCCAGTCAGGAACGGCCATCAGCCGAACATCCCACTGGACATTAGTTTTTGGAGAAAGATTAAGTTGACGAAAAAAGTGTACGTAGGAAATTTATCGTTTGACGCCACCGAGCAGCAGGTCAATGACATGTTCGCCGAGTTTGGCAAAGTTGAATCCATCGCCATGATCAACGACCGGGACAGCGGACGCTTCCGCGGTTTTTGCTTCGTGGAAATGGAAGACTCGGCGGCCAATGCGGCCATCAATGCCTTAAACGGCAAAATCGTTGATGATCGTGACTTGCGCGTCAATGAAGCCCGCCCGCGCGAAGATCGCTCCCGCGGTGGTGGCAATCGTCGTGGTGGCGGTGGTTATCGGGGTGGCAACCGTCGTGACAATTACGGCGGCGGCAACCGCTGGTAGGAGCCGGAAGTTTTGTGTTTGATGCGGCCCCTGGATTAGTCGCTCAGTAACAAAATCAGCCAACGGCCGTGTTCAGATATTTGAGTTCTGAACACGGCCGTTTTTTCTTGCCAACCGGCCTGCCTCGCCTCTTCTAACCGTCCGCGAGTCATCGTCACCCAGGGAGCGACGGCCGTCAATCGTTCATCCAGAATCGGCAGCGGCCGGTTGGTGAAAGCGTCATACACCCCCAGCAAAACGCCGATCTCCTGGCCGTCAACCGCTGTTGGCGGCACATCCAGTCGGTGCGGATCCGCCACCTGCGTCCCCCCAATCCACTTGAGCGTGGGGATGGCTCCCATCGCCGGCACCGAATCATCCAAATCCCACCACGCCCAATGAAACCCATCCGCTTCATAGCCCACCAGCCGCACCGAAACGACCAGATCGCGTAAAATGGGACGGCCGCTCATGAACCGGGGCGCGAAAATGGGGGAAGAGGCAGCGAGGGAGAGCGGGGCATTTGTGAGACCTGTCCAGACGATGCCCTGGCCCAAGGGGATGTAGAATTGTGAATTGTGAATTGTGAATTGTGAATTGTGAATGAGGAGTCCCCAGGGGCCGAGGGTGGGCGGCAGGGTGACGGTCGTTACCCCATCCCGCACTTCTGTCACAAACCCATCTGGCGTTTGCCAATGCAGGTAAAGGCGGGGCTGGTTGGGCAAGGTGTTGTCCCAATCGTAGCCGACCAGGCGGCGGGAGTCGCCGGGGATGGGCCGATTGATCGGGTTTTGGGTGGCGGGGGGTTGGGACATAGGCCGGACGGTGAGCGTGGTCACGGCTGTTCGTTCCGCGCCATCAGCGGATAACAGCGGTGTACGGCCGTATGCGCCCACCATCACCGCCAAATCGCCAGGGATGGCTCCCTGCCGCACCGTCAGCCGGAACTGGGTCAACGTGACACCGGTCGGCTGCGGCGTGGCGGGCAGGTCTTGCTGGGCGTAGAGACGGCTGTCCGCGCCCACCCCATGCGCAAACAGTGAGATGGGTTCCGTCAGTTTGGCGGTCGGACGCCACGCCAATGTCAGCGTCACCTCCTGGCCGATTTCCACCGCCGGGGCCGACAACCGGTAGCCCATCACCTGCACCATACTGCCCAGCGTCAGATCGAGCGGCCGAAAATCTTCCGGCACGGCCGGGCGCGGCGTCTGCCGGAAATAAAACGCTTCCCCCATCGGTTCGGAAGGGAGCAGACTGGCAAAATCGTCGGCGTTGAAGTGGGTGGCGATGACGGGGCGGTCGTTTGCCAACTCTTCGTCAATCCGCCTGGCCCACGTTTCCCCATACGGCTCGCCGCGCGGGAAGACAAACTCCACCATCACATCCGGCCGCTGCCCCTCCACCGCTTGTAAATACCACAGCGGCGTAGCCCAATGCCAGTCGGCCAAAATGAGGCTGTCCGGCGGCGCGGCCGTCAGCAGTGGCTGGGCATAATCACGGGCGTCGCTGCTCTGGCTTAACTGGGCAAAACTGGGCCAACGCTGCCACCCCTGCCCCACAGCCGCCACCAGCAAAACCGCTCCCCACACAGCCATCACCCTGTCACCTTGCCACCCGCGACCTTTGGTCGCCATCACCCTGTCACCAACCCCCACCCCCAACAAAATCGCCGCCGGGATGTAAGCGGGCATCATGTACTCCACGCTTTGCGGGGCGCGGTAGGTGGCGGTGATGAAGGCGTGCAACAGGAACGAGCCGCCCAACAAAAACGCCAATTTTCGCTCCCGCCACAGCAGGATTGCCAGCCCGCCCATCATCCCCGCCAGCAGCCAACCGTTAAACTGGAACGCCATCACCTGGCCCATGATTTTGAGCCGCTGCGCCAAAATCCCCGGCTCGATGAAGTAGAAAAAATCGCCGGAGAAGCCCCGCGCCAGCACATGATCCCAGAAGCCGTTCCAGGTTGCCACTCCCGGCGAGGCTCCCGGCGCGCCGGAATGGGCGCGGAGCGGTAGGTAAATCAGCGGAATCAGACCGGCGGCTGCGGCCAGCAACGGCCGTCCCCAGCGGCGGGGTTGGCGCAGCAAATCAGGGTCATGCCACACCAGGAAAACGACAAACAGCGCACCCATAAACAGCAGCGAGGGATGGTGCGTCACCCCCAATCCCAGGGCGGCGGCAAACAGCGCCAGCCATTGGTCGCGGGCGTGGTTTCCCTGCCAAAATCGAATGAGCGCGTACAGCATCAGCGCTGCAAACAACGCGGTCAGACTGCGGATGTTGGCGGTGGTGGCCTGCGCCCAAAAGGTAGTGGCGGTGCCTAGGGCGATGACGGCCGTCGCTGCCGCCATCACCCGTTTTGTCAGCCGCAGCGTCGTCAGATATACCAGCCACAATGTCAAACTGCTGCTGATGGCGGAGAGGAGGTTGACTTTGACGGCGGCTGAACCGGGGCCGGGCAAGCGGGTCATGCCGTGTGCCAGCAATGTGTACAACGGAAATCCGGGCGGATGGGCCACGCCCAGACGGGCGGCGACCAGTTGGAATTCGCCGTTGTCGGCGGGCAGCAGATCAGGCGCCAGCGTCAGCGCGTACAGGCTGAAGAAAATCAGGGTGAGGACAGCCCCCCACAGATGAGGAAAATGGGAATTGCGGCAGTTGACGGCCGTCCATGTGACCAACGCGATCCCGGCGGAGACGGCCGTCCACGTTCCACTCATCTCCGGCCAAAACAGATACCAGATGAGCAGCAAAGCGGGCCAGGATCGTTTCAATGACAAACGGGAGAGCCACCATCCCCCGGCGATGGTCGTTGTCAGCGTCAGTCCCATCGCTCCCCAAATGGGCATAGGTTGGTGGGATACGGCCGTCCAGCCCTCGCTGATTACCCGGCCCAACCATAAGCCCAACGCCACGCCCGGCGTCCAGCGTGACGTCCATTGCCATACCTGATTTTGTTGCTGCATGTGGCAGATTATAGCCTGCTTTGTGGGGAAAGGACGACGGGCAGACGCCGATCAGCCTGTAAAAACAACACAGCCGCTACGCGGTGTAGCGGCTGTGTGGCCAAGGAGGTACAAAATGACTCAAATGGGTCAATGTTCCAGGGAGTATGTTTCCGACAGAGGGGGCGTCGGCTCATAAATGTCATCGTAGAGTTCGGGAATGTTTTCGCTTTGGCTGATACGGGAAGACAGCATGGCTGCTGCCAGAGTGAATGCCGATGCCAGAATAGAGGCAAATGCGCCTATGGCGATGATGAGAAGTGTGGTTGACATGATAATTCTCCCTGGAAGAGCCGTTGTTATTGTTAAGCGGCAATTATTGTCGGGTAGGGTGGGTTGTAATTGCCCCTTATACCTTGTATCATAAGTAAACCAAATCGGTTTGTCATTAGTACTTCTAACCTACCAGGCACGGCCGCTTCCGGCCCACCCGTCGTCATTTTCCCTGATCCGACGGGTCATTTTTGATTGATCTTGCGGCCATTATTCTCTTTCCTTTGCCATCCGTGCCCCAATAGGTGAAGTGAACGACAAGTCTGTCACCAGCCGTCCGGCGGCTCCGGTGATTTTTTGGTTTGTCCGTGGACTTGCCCGCTTTTCACTTTAGTTATTTTACTCACTCGAGTGTTGTTTTTTTTGTTCTTGACATTTCTGTAAATGTATGATAATTGCGATTTTGATGCTTTTTGGACTAAAAATGCCCTTGAACGGACAATTTTCGGCATTAGACAATCATTTTCGCAACACTTTTACATCATTAGCTGCATTTCTAT
>JAJRVV010000137.1 GCA_024277135.1 Chloroflexota bacterium
CCCAGCAACCATCATCGCCTGTTTCAGCACAATGGCCAGACGGATCTCGGTATTTGACAGGATTGTTCAAGGAATAGGCGTAGCGATTCAGGCTTTGGGGGGTGGTGGGGTCAGGCGCAATGGTATCGGCTGATATGAAGCGGTTAAGATAAGGCACGTAAAAACGCGCATTCATATACACCAATCCCAGGCTGCGGTTCTCGACATGCCCGGTGAATCCCCGGTCCGTCACCCCGTTCGGCCCGCTGCCCGGCCGGTAGCCGCCAAACGGGGTGTACTGCGTCACGGTGGGCGGCCGGCTGCCGTCGCTTATCTGCATGGCCCCGGCGCTGCCCAAGTGGTCGTTGTACAGGTAGAACAGGCCGTTGTTGGCCAGGTCGGGGTCGCCGCTGACGCGGGTGGCGATGGTTTGCCCGGCCGTGCTGTAGGTGACGGCCGTCCCCTGGTTTGTTAACGTGCGTCCAGTAAATTATAGGGGAAATGGGGAAAGTTGGGCAGAATAACGTGTTGCCTTTAGACTTCCGCCCGCCGCCCTCAAAATTCACCCGTCTCTCACACCAAAATTCACACCTTCCTCATTTTGATTCAGGCCGAACCTTGTTAAAATCGCCTCACACATGGGGGCAAATTTTAACCCGCTCCGCCCCCCCCAACATTTCGGAGTAATGGTATGAAGCTGAAGTATCTGACGCTTTTTGGAATCGCCCTCATCTTAACGGCCGTCATCACCCAACCCCACACCGCCGCCGCCCCGCCCCAACCCAAAATCACCGACCTGGAATTAACCGGCATTGACTTCGCCAATGGCGCAGGCGATGGTTACCAGATTGCGCCAGAGGGGTTGACCCTGGCGGACACGGCCGTACTCGCCACCTACATCTCCCCCATCCAACAAGCCCCCTTCGCCTACAACGCCCTCGTGCCCCAATGGACAGCCAGCCTGCCCGACGGCGCCAGCATCGGCCTCATGATCCGCACCGCCAAAACCACCGATAATTGGAGCGAATGGTACGACATTCAGCGCCAGCCCGATTGGGAAGAAGCCGGCTCCCCGGAGCGCGTCGGCGAACTCATCGCCGTCCCCGCTGTGGATGTCACCCACACCTACTACCAGGTATTGATCACCCTCAGCCAATACCAGGGACTCACCCCGCCTACCCTGCGCAAACTCACCCTCACCTTCATTGACTCCACCGATGGCCCCACCCTGGCAGAAGCCTTGGCCCAGCAGCAAGCATTGGACGCCCAAAACGCCAACCTGACCGGCGGCCAAACCCTCAACAACCCCAAACCCACCGTCATCGGCCGTGACGTGTGGTGCATTTACGCCGACTGCATTTACAGCGGCGCGTCATACCAACCCGTCACCCATCTCATCGTCCACCACACCGTCTCCAACAACAACAACACCGACTGGATGGCTAACGTCCGCGCCATCTGGCAGTTCCACACCTACACGCGGGGATGGGGGGACATCGGCTACAACTACCTGGTTGATCCCGGCGGCGTCCTCTACGAAGGACATGCCGGCGGGGATGATGTGGTGGGCACACACGCCAGCGACGCCAACAGCGGCACCATGGCGCTGGCCTTCCTCGGCGATTTTCGCGCCTTCACGCCGCCGCAGCCGATGTTGGATGCGGCCGTAGACCTATTCGCCTGGAAAGCGGAGCAAAAAGGCATCAATCCCTACGAAGCGGGCAACGAACTCCCCTACGTTAGTTGGGGGCTGCCCTATCTGATGGGACACCGGGACGTGTACGGCGGCAGTCAAACCACCTGCCCCGGCGGCGAGGCTTACGCGCTTTTGCCCTACCTGCGCACCCAGGTGGCTAACCGGCTGGGCATCGCCAACGATTACATTGTGGTGGATGAGTTGAGCAACGCCCTCACCCTCAGCAACGCCAACTGGTATGAGACGCCGGGCAACTGCGGCGCCAATGGGCACGCTTTTTATACCTTCTCCACTACCAATCCTGACCCCAATGTCAGCACCAATTGGGGCGAATGGCGGCCCGACATTCCGGCCGATGGCCTGTATGAAATTTCGGCGTATGCCCCTTACTGCGACACCGGCAAAGCGGAAACGTTGGGCGCGAATTACACGATTTATCACGCTAACGGCACGTCCAATGTCATTGTAAATCAGCAAGCCAATGTGGGGCTGTGGTCGTCGCTGGGCGTCTATTATCTGAACGCGGGAACCAACCTGACGCTGCGGCTGAGCGATTTGACGACGACGGATAACGGCCGGGGCGTCTGGTTCGATGACATTCGCTTCAAGCCGTTAGACAGTTTGCCCGGCGCGGCCGTGAATAACATGGCTCCTGTAGATGGCGCCCGGTTCAATTCGTATACCGTTTCCTTCAATTGGGACTTCAATTATCCGGCGGTGGTGGCCAACACCACCTTCCAGGCGGCGACGGATCCTGATTTCAACAATATCATTTACTCTCAATTTTTCACCGGGGCTGTCACCGACCACAGCGCCGTCTTCGCTGCCGACGTTACCGACGCTTATTGGCGGGTACTGGTGGAATTGGTGCAGGGGGGCACGGCCGTTTCCACCCCCACGCGCTTCAGCATAGACACCACCCCGCCCACCGCCAACGTCCACACCATCGGCCAACTGCCCAATGGCGCTTTTGTCGTCGCCTGGAGCAGCAGCAGCGAAGGCGCAAACGGCAGCGCCGTCGCCTACAACGTGGATTACAAAGGGGATGGCGACGCCGACTGGACGCCCTGGTTGGTCAACACGCCCGTCACCGCCGCCACATTTGTCCCGGCAGACGGCCGTACCTACTCCTTCCGCGCCCAAGGTATTGATGCGTTAGGCAACACCGAACCCGCCGCCGACATCGCCGAAATGAACACCGGGCAGGCGATTCTGCTCGATAATGCTATAATGCTGCCCATCATTCAGCGATAAAATACCAACCCCCCAAGACGGAGGCAAACGTGCAAATTGAAAAAGTTGACGCCCTCATCGTTGGCTCCGGCCCATCCGGCACATCCACCGCCCTGCACCTGCTCCAACAAAACCCCGAATGGTCAAAACGCATCGCCCTGGTGGACAAAGCCACCCATCCCCGCCAAAAATTGTGCGGCGGCGGCGTCACCCACATGGGCCAAAATATCCTGGCCGACCTGGGGCTGCCCTTTGAGCCAAACAATTTTGAAATACGCGAAGTCAAACTCGTCTACCGGGATAAAAGCTACTCCTTCTATGGTAATCCCGTCTTCCGCGTCACCCGCCGCGATGAATTTGACCATTGGCTGGTGCAAAAGGTGGAAGCAAAAGATGTGCCGGTCTACCAGGGAGAAGCCGTCAAAATGATTACGCCGCATGAGGATCACGTCGAGGTCGTCACCGAAAAACGGACGTTTCAGGCTCAGGTGTTGGTGGGGGCGGATGGGTCGCGCAGTTTTGTGCGGCGCGCGTTAAAATGGGATGATGATTCCCGCGTCTCGCGCCTGCTGGAGGTGTTGACGCCGGAAAATCCGCAGATTCAACCGGAGTTTCAAGGAAAAACGGCCGTCTTCGATTTCACGCAAATGCCGGCAGGATTGCAAGGTTACTATTGGGATTTTCCTAGTCACGTCAACGGAGAGCCATTCATGAACCGGGGCTTGTTTGACAGCCGCGCCTGCCCCAAACGTCCCAAAGCCGACCTCAAACAAATGCTGCGTCATTCATTGGCTGAGCGGGAACGGGCTTTGGATGATTATCAACTCAAGGGACATCCCATCCGTTGGTGGGATCGGCGGGGCAAGTTTGCCATGCCCCGCATCATCTTGGTGGGCGACGCCGCCGGGGCTGACCCCTTGTTTGGCGAGGGGATCGCCTTTGCGCTGGGATACGGCCGGGTGGCGGCTCCGGCCATCGCCGACGCCCTGGCCCGGCAAGATTTCCGCTTTGCCGATTACAAAAAGCGGCTGCTGGCCGATCCGTTGTTTTTCCAACTGCGGCTGCGGGGGCGGCTGGCAAAAATCGTCTACCGACTCAACGCCCCCTGGTTGTTCCGGCTGGGATGGCGTGTGGCGCCCCTGGTGGTGCGGCTGACCCCCTGGCGCAGTCGGGAGTACGTCCCTGGACGCGCGCCCGTTTCCACTTGAGAACGCTACCCTTTGGGACGGCCGTACAAAAACCAATACGCTTCCACCCCGTAAGCCGCCTGCCACACATCATCCCAAACAAACGGGCCAGTCTGCCATCGCTTTTGCAGATTCTGGTCCAGCGCGCGCAACTCTTCCAGGATTTTGGGGTCAAGTTGGAACGGCCGTTTTGCCATTTGCTGAACCATCGCCGCCATCACCACCCGCGTATCCACCACACTGGCATAATAATGCACATCTGCCATCGGGCGGCTGGCCATATGGCCCAAATAGCCGCTCCATTGCGCCAGCCGGGCGCGCAGCTCCTGATGGATGCGGCGTTCATATCGCACCACATTTTGCGCCACTAGCAGGCTGTCGGAGAATGATTTAATGGATACACGGATGATACGGATCTAACGGATTTACACGGATTTTCCCTTATTTTATCCGTGAAAATCCGTCCAATCCGTTCTACCCGTGTTGCTATTTCGACTCTTCCGACAA
>JAJRVV010000138.1 GCA_024277135.1 Chloroflexota bacterium
CCTCAGCGCCGGGCAAACGTGGCTGGGGATGCGCGATTACCTCATCGAACATGACGAAGGGGAAGCGTACCGTCGTTTTTTCCGCCGCCAATTCTTCCGCCTGCTCCGGTTTAAGTTCCATTGGATAGACGACCGGGCGTTTAAGGAGCGGTGGATTTTGGATATTCTGGCCTTGTTCAAAGGGTATTCCCACGACCGTTTGGCAGAGATGTCGGATTGGGTAGCGGAACAAACCT
Organism: Chloroflexota bacterium; assembly: GCA_024277135.1. Classification (GTDB taxonomy): domain Bacteria; phylum Chloroflexota; class Anaerolineae; order Promineifilales; family Promineifilaceae; genus JAJRVV01. The sequence continues at coordinate 237 of JAJRVV010000138.1, forward strand.
TGTGGCCGCAGCGGCGGCAAGCGGTAGTGGCGGAATTACGAGACCATCTGGCGCGCGGCCGTCGCGTCATCGTCATCTCCGGCCTGTTTCAACCGATGCTGGAGGCTTTTACGCGGCAACTGGGGCCGGATTTTGAAGCGATGGGCACACCGCTGCTTTTTGAAAACGACCAATTCACCGGCCAAACGGCCGCGCCGCTCAATGTGGGCGAACGAAAGGCGGTTCGGTTACGGCCGTTGCTGAACCACAACCGTCTCTACGCCGCCTACGGCGATACCCGGCGCGACATTCCCATGCTGGACATCTGCCGCCATCCCGTCGCCGTCCATCCCGATGATGTGTTGCGAGAAACGGCCGTGACGCGGGGCTGGCGTATTTTGAATCGGTGACCAGTGGCCAGTAATCAGTATTCAGTAATCAGTTGGCCGATCACTGAACACTGAACACCGCCACTACAACGAAGGACTAATTCACGCCCGTGCTGTCCACCACCTTCATTCCAGAGTTGTACGACGAAGAAAAGCTGATCGCGCGGCTGAAAACAGGCGACAAATCCGCCTGCGCCGAGTGCATCGAGCATCACGCGCCCCAAGTGTACCGGCTGGCGCTGCGCATCACCGAAAACGAAGCGGAAGCGGAAGATGTCCTCCAAGAAACGTTTCTTAATGCGTTCAAGGCGATTGACAAGTTTGAGGGCCGCTCCGGGCTGGGAACCTGGCTGTACCGGATCGCTTACAACACGGCGCTGATGCGGCTGCGACGGCCGTCCCACAAAACCCCCACCCTTTCCGTGGAAGAAACGCTGGCCCAAGAAGAGGGCCGCCCAGTTCCCCGGCAATTGTTCGATTGGTGCTGCCTGCCGGAACAAGATTTTGAAACGGATGAGATAAAGTCGGAGCTAAACCAGGCCATAACCGAACTGCCGCAAGCGTTGCAGGCGGTGTTCGTTTTGCGGGAATTGGAGGGGCTTTCCACCCAGGAAACGGCCGTCGCCCTCGATCTGACCCCCAGCAACGTCAAAGTCCGGCTGCACCGCGCCCGGCTCTGGCTGCGGGAACGGCTCACTGGCTACTTCAAGGATGAGGGATGAAGGATGAAGGATGAAAGAGAATTGCACCCATTTGTGGTAGTTGACACCTTGCGTAAAACCATCCTGCTTTACCGGGATTTGCCCCCGCCCCAATTCCCCGACAATGTGCGTCACCGCCTTTACTATCGCTTGAACCTGGACAGACATCCGATTTCTTAAAGAAATCGGATGTCTTGGTTTTCACGCTATCTCAATCGTGGTCGTGTTCCTCATCTTCAAAAAATGATTCGATAAAGTCGGCCACCGCTTCATTAAACTTCTCCGGCTGCTCCAGATTGGGCAGATGGCCTGCATTCTCCAACACCACCATTTCGCTGCCCTCAATCGCCTCAAACATCGCTTCCGCTTCGGCCAGGGGGATAATCTGGTCGTCTTCCCCATGAATAACCAACGTAGGCATATCAATTTTAGCCAGCGTCGGCGTGGAATCGGGCCGGTTTTTCATCGCCTGCAACGCGCCCAACATCCCCTCCGGCGACGCGGTTTCCATCATCTCGCGCACGTATGCTACCAATTCTTTATCCTCATAGCTGGCTGGCGCCAACAATTTAGGCAGCATGGCCTCGGCGATGGGGCGGATGCCGTTTTTCTGAACGGATTCAACCGCCTTATCCCGGTTGGCCTTGCCTTCTTTTGAATCGGCGCCGGCGCGGGTAGCGGTGAGGATGATGCCGGCCACCCGCTCCGGGTAACGACGGTAAAACTCAAAGAGTACATAACCGCCCATGGACAGCCCGCACAGAATGACAGGACGATAAACGCCTAGATGATCGAGCAAGCCGTTGATGTCGTCGGCGAACATCTCCATGCTGTAGGGGCCGGGCGGATTGTCGGAACGGCCGTGCCCGCGCAAATCCGGCGCAATAATCCGGGACATCCCTTCCAACCCTTGGAATTGCAGTTCCCACAGCGTGCTGTCCAACGGAAACCCATGAATCAACAACAGCGGTATCTGGTCGGCGCTGTCTTGAAATGCCATCGTAAAATCGTTATATTCACTCATTAAAACTCCTTATGTGCATGAGCATGACAAGGTGACGGGGTGACAAGGCGCTCCGCCTTCATCCTTCACCCCGCCCCTAGTTGTCGCCGAAGGTGAAGAGATTGCCAATGGATTCGTGCAGGTAATTGTAGCGAATGGCGTCGGCAAAGGCCGGGGCCACCGAGATGGTGGTGATGAGCGAATGCTGCCGTTCCAGCGGCCGGTAGACGGTATCGGTGGTGACGATTTCGGTGATTTGGGGCACGGCCGTAATCTTGGCCAACGCCTGCCCCAAAAACAGACCATGCGTACAAATCAACGTCACCTTTTGCACGCCGCTTTCCACCAGATATTTGCTCAACTCTGCCACCGAGCCGCCGGTGGCGATCTCGTCATCATACACCAACGCATGTTCAAACCCACGCACCTGCCGCTTGATCAAGCCGCTGATTTGCACCTCGGTATCGGAAATGCGGGTTTTGCTGGCGGTCGCCACCGGCAGACCCAGCATCTGGGCAAAGCGGGTGGCCGATTCCGCCCGCCCCATATCAGGCGACACCACCACCGTTTTTTTCGGATCGTGATTTTGGGAGTGGAGATATTCGGCCAGAAACGGCCGTGCCGTGATCGGGTCTGTGGGCACGCTGAAAAAACCATGCGCCTGCGGCGAATGGAGCGTCATCGTCATCACATGTGTAGCCCCGGCCGTCACCAACAAATCAGCGATCAGCCGCGCCGTGATAGAAACGCGGGGCGCATCTTTTTTATCCGACCGGGCATACGAAAAATAAGGGATGATGGCGTGAATTTCCCTGGCGGCGGCGCTCTTGGCGATGTCCAGCATCATCAGCAGTTCCAGCAAATGGTCGCTCACCGGCGGCGTCAGCGATTGGACGATATACACCACCCGGCCGCGCACGCTGGCCCCCAACTGCACAAACAAATTGTCGTTGCTGAATCGAGAAAAATGAGTTTCCTCCAGAAGGATGCCCAACTGTCCCGCGATTTTTCCCGCCAGTTCCGGGTTGGAACGGCCGCTATAAAATCGCACTTCCTTCGGGTCAATAGCCCGTCTCTCCTCTACCATCACTACCTCCTTTACTCAAAATCTGCCTTCCACCGACAGAGCCAAAGCCAACAACTGCTTGTATTCTGCCTGCAAAACTTCCACCGCGCCAAACCGGCGCAAATGCTCCGTCATAAACTGCACATCCAGCAGCCGAAAGCCGCCCGCCCGCAGCCGCCATATCAGGTGTACCAGTGCCACTTTGCTGGCGTCCGTCGCCCGGCTGAACATGCTCTCCCCGGCGAACAGCCCGCGCAAAGTTACGCCATACAGTCCTCCAACCAGTTTGCCACCCTGCCATGCCTCCACGCTATGGGCAAATCCCAACTGGTGCAGTTGGGTGTACGCGGCGATGATTTCTTCATTGATCCACGTTTCTTCCCGGTCTGGCGTCAGCGTGGCGCATGCCCGCATCACGGCCGTAAACGCCGAATCCACCCGAATCTCAAACACGCCCTGCCGCACTATACGCAGCAAGCGGCGGGGCGCATGGAAATGGGTCAACGGCAAAATGGCGCGGGGATCAGGATCGTACCAAAGGATACGGCCGTCCGCGCGCGCCATGGGGAAAACGCCCTGAGAGTAAGCAGAAAGCAACAATTCCGGCGTCAAATTCATCAGATCACCCGTTGGTTGATATAATCCCGTTTGACCTGTTCACCACCAGACAAAGGAACCCAAATTATGTACGACATGACACACCTACGCCAGACAGAATTTCCCATCAGTCAGAATTATATCTATTTTAACCATGCCAGCATTTCTCCCTTACCCACCCGCTCAAAAAAGGCGATGCTGCGAGCGGTGGAAGAGCTGGCTCGCCAACCCATCAACTTTTGGGTAGATCATGGCAATCCAATGAACGACCAGTTAAAAGCCGCCGCCGCCGCCTTCATCAACGCCGCCTCGCCCCAAGAGATCGTGCCCATCACCACCACCTCCGCCGGGCTGAACAACGTGGCCCAGGCGATGGCGTGGCAGCCGGGAGACAATGTGGCTTTTTATGAGCATGAGTTTCCCGCCAATGCGTATCCCTGGATGAGTTTAGGGCGGGATGGGGTAGAAGTTCGGCTGGTTCCGGGAAAGGATGGCGGCTTGACCGTAGCTGAACTGGAACCGCTTGTGGACGGCCGTACCCGCGTCGTCACCGTTTCTGCCATCCAATTTTTCAGCGGCCACAAAGCTGATTTGGCAGCGCTGGGTCGATTTTGCCGGGAGCGCGGCATCCACTTCATCGTAGACGCCATCCAGGCCATCGGCCACATGAAAATAGACGTGCAAGCGATGCACATAGACGCGCTGGCCACCGGCGGACAAAAATCCATTTTATCCACGCCGGGAACAGGCATCCTCTACGTCCGCGATGCTTTTGCCGAAACCTTGCGCCCGCGCCACATCCATTCCAACGCCACCCAAGATTTCTTACACTGGCTGGCCTACGACCTCGCCCCTCGCCCCGGCGCCGACCGGTTCATGGCAGGCACGGCCAATCTACCCGGTCTGTTCGCCACCCACGCCAGCCTGGAGCTGCTGGCCGAGTTGGGCATAGAAAACATTGACCGCCATACCACCGCCCTGGCCGACGCCGCCATGGAACTACTGGGGGATATGGGCTACGAAATCGTCACCCCGGCTCAGGCGCATGGCCCCATCGTCACCTTCAAATCTGGTTTGGACAGCGAAGCCGCCGACGCCTTGATCGCCCGCTTCCGGGAAAACAAGGTGGCCGTAGTCAAGCATCTGGACGCCGCCGGCGAAGCGTATGTCCGGCTCTCGTTTCACTGCTACAACACCCTGGCGGAATTAGAGCGGTTCGGCCAAATTTTCACTCGACTACGCAATTAACGCCGAATTAGCAGCCGGCACTTATCCTATGGAGAAACCCAATTTACAAAAGTCGGATTTCTAAAGACAGGGAAAAAGGCTCTCATGAAAATTTCAACGGTATGGGATAAGCGCTGGCAGTCACTTAAAGCGATCATCTCCAATATAGAAAAGGAGGGTCTGCCCGGCCCCGCCTGCAAAGCATTATTGGTCTGCCTGGAGGCGTTCGGGGAGAGCCAGTTTCGATTTTTCTACGACGGATTTCAGGAGGATAAGCTCTATCCGTCGGCTTTGTACCCGGTAGAATATGCGCTGCGGACGACATTGGATCAGGCAGCGTATGACATCACGGCCGTCCACACCGCCGCCTACCAACACGCCCAAACCAGCCAGCACACGAGGGACACGCTCAAAAAAGCGGAGCAACTGGCCCAACTGGCGCTCAATTTAGCGGTGAAGAGCAAGCTACTCAAGGCTGCCACCAACATTTCCTACTTTGATAAATCACCGCACATCCGCACCATTCCCTACGCGCCGCTGGCCTTGGTGGGCGTGCCATTCACCAGCACGGCCGTCCCCCGCGATTTTCTAGCCACCCCGCACGAAATCGGTCACCACGTCTACCGGCACAGCCCCGGCTTGCTGGCCGACTTGCGCGACCGGCTGCCCATCCAGCCCGAATGGTGCAGCCGCTGGCAGGAAGAAATTTTCGCCGACGTGTACGGCTGTCTCGTGGCCGGGCCGGTCATCGGCCTCGATTTCCAGGACATCCTGTTTGATCACAGCCTGGAAAACTTCATGAGTGACGACGGCGACCACCCGGTGGAAGCCATTCGTCCCTATGGATACATCAAAGTTTTGACCAAACTCGGATTTCCCAACGCCGCCAAAGCGCTCAAAAAACGATGGCGAAAAATGCTGGCAGCCCGCAATAGACCCCAAAGTTTCATCCCCTACGGCGAATTCAGCCCGGTCAGCCTAGAAACGGCCAAAGAAGCCGTTGAAACATTTGCCGAGATCATCCTGGATTACCTGACGGAAGCGCGCAACGTTAAACCCGCAAATTATTGGTCCCAAGACCTGGCCGCCGGCGAAAAACCAGAAAGTCTTTATCAGAAATTCGATAAATGGGCGAGTCAACCATTAGGCGTCACTGTGCCTGAGTTGCAAACGGATGGGGACAAAGTAGGCGTTCTGGTTGACGGCCAATTACGCAACAAGCGCCGAATTGGGACCACCCAAACCTGGATTGATGACATCAAACGGCAAAACAACCACAAACTACCGCCCGCCGCCTGGGAACCGGCCCTCTCCAGCGAAGGTTGGAACGTTGGCCTTCCTGGTGAGGGATGGCCGCCGTAATTTTTGCGTTTTTACAAATTGCAGGACGATTTTGCAAATCCGTTCTCTGGGTCATTTACAAAATCGCCCTACAAAGCGCAGGTTTTCTGTTGAGCCATGCCGATTTTGAACCCTCGCCACTCTTACGAGGAACAATTTTTCAGTCGTTCCTGGAACTCTTGAGACAGCAATTTGTGATGAAACTTCTGCGCCGCATCGTATCCTTTGACCCAGGAGCGGCGCGCCTTTTGCTCCTGACCTAAACAAGCATACAGGTCGCCCAACCGCAAAAGCGAATAAGCGGTTCCGGGTAAATCTTTTAATGATCGGCAAATCTGCAAACTTTCCTGGGCAAACTCAAACGCCTGATCATACGCTTCCTGCTCCTGCTTAAACTCGCTCAACAAATAGTAACCCATCGCCTGACCTCGCCGGTCGCCCAGGCTCCGTTGCAATTCCAGGCTTTGCAACGCCAATTCTTCTGCTTTTTCCCATTTTCCTTCGCGCCAGAAAATGCGAAACTGCTGCCTGACAATGACAGACTTCTCCACCCGCTCTTGCAGCTCATCAGCCAGCGCATCCGCCCTGTGCAAGTATTGTTTAATCTTCTCCACATCCTGATTGAGTTTGTTGGCAACGTGCGCGATAGAGCGCAATGTGCGCAGCACGCCCAGTCGATCGTTCATCGCTTCCTGCAAGAGCAGAGCTTGTTGATACAGCCGGTTGGCAGTATCGTAATCTCCGCGCGCATAGCGTACCTGAGCTTTGGTGTAGATCGTTTCGGCAGCGCCAGCTTCATCCCCTAACCGCTCAAACGTTTCTTGGCTGGCCGTCAGCAGCCGCTCCGATTCATCATATTCAGTTTTGTAGTTCAACACCCAGGCCAATTTTGTCTGAACGGCCGCCAACCCCGCCAAATCATCCATCGCCTGGAAAAGGTTCAGGCTGCGAGTCAACAATTCCTGGGCCTCATCCCAATCCCCTTGCTCGTAACAAACGTACCCCCAATCCAGCAAGCATTGAGCTAACGCTTTTTGATCTGCCAGGGTTTCGGCGGCGACGGCCGCCCGATGAAAGGCCGGCCGCGCTTCAACATAACGGCCGCGCATAAACCAGGCGTCGCGCAGCGCCTGGACAAATTTGATCACCGTCTGCCACAATCCCAGTCGGTGAGCCTGCTCAATACCAGCGGCCAAGTTTTCCCACTCTGGTCGCAGACTATCGTAATCATCCTGATGCTGTTGGGCAAAAGATTGATAATATTGGACCAGTTGGCGGTATGGCCCATCATCACCCGTCAATTTTTCGGCGGCATAATCCTTCAACAAAGGGTGCTGTCGGTATCGTTCCTCGCCAATTTCGCTCAACAAAGAGAGGTTGACCAGCATGTCCAACCGGTCTTGCGCCGGGAATGGCGGCATCCCGGCCACAGCCGCCAACGCCGCCACCGGAAAATCACGCCCATCAAACACAGCCAACAAGCTGAAAATACGCTGCTGGGTTTCATCCAATCCACTCCAACTGAAGGCAAAAGAAGCCCGCACCGCGCCATATTCATCGGCCAAATCAATGCGCCCGGTTTCGTCCTGCAATCTGGCTGCTAACCAGGACAAGGGGCGGCGGCGGCGTCTGGCTAACTGCTTGGCGGCGATGGCCAGGGCCAGAGGCAGGCCGTGGAGCAGGCGGTAAATCTGGTCGGCGGCATCAGGCGCGGCGGCGACTCGTTCCTCGCCGATGATTTCAGCTAACAGGGTACGGCCGTGATCTCGTGACAGCGCTGCCACTTCCACCACGTCAACATTGAGGAGATGGGCATGATCCACGTTCCGCGTCGTCAGCAAAACCGCGCACTGAGCGTTTTCAGGAATAAATTGGCGCACCCAAGCTGGACTGATCACATCATCGAAAATGATCAACGCTTTCTTTTGCGCCAGCAAGTCGCGCAATACCGCCGCCCGTTCCTCCAGCCGTGAAATCTGGCTGAAATCATAGCCAAAGGCGTTGGCCCACCGCTCTGCCAACGACATAGGATCGGCGGTGGCCGCATTGGCCCACAACACCCCATCCGGGAAAGCGTCCCGCAAGTCGTGGGCCAACATGGTCGCCAACGCCGTTTTGCCGATGCCTCCCATCCCCACCAAAGCCAGCGCCCGCTGGGTATGCGGCTGTGAAAGCTGATCCCCCAACGCATCCAGTTCAACATCCCGTCCCGTGAAATGGGGGATTTTGATGGGAGCCAGGAAGGGAACGGCCGTGTCCATTTCGGAGCGAGGTAAGACAACTTGATAATCCTGCCCTTCGCCTAACGACTGAATGCGCTCACAAACGGCCTGGGTGACGGCCATCGGCTCCGCGCCAAACTCCGCCGCCAGCATCTTCCGGCAAATCTCAAACTGCCTTAACGCCTGCGCCCGCTGACCATTTGCCGCGTACAACCGCATCAACTGCCGGTGCGATTTCTCCCGCCAACTCTCCAACCCCAACAACTGCTCGGCATACTGAATGCCGGTCTGGTTATCCCCCAACTCCAGGCACACATCCACTAACATATCCAACGCAGCCAACATCTTTTTCCGCAGCCGCTCCCGAACCGGCGTCACCCATTCATCATAAATCAACTCCCCTTCCACATCCAGATCGGCCAAAAAATCGCCCCGATACAAAGCCACCGCCTCACGCAAAAAAGCGCGGCGTTCAGCGCCGTCCGCCTTTCCCGCTTGCGCCAACGCATATTCAAAATTTTCCACGTCTAGATCAAAGGGAGCTTGTTTATTGAAAGAGAGGGAGGCGTTTGTGGTGAGAAGATGAGCGTCCAGGTGAGAACGCAGCTTAACCAGATTCACGCGCAAATTCCTTAGCGCGGCCGCTTCTGTTTTTTCCCACAACAACCCGGCCAGACGAGATCGGGGATGTTCCCCCCCTTCCACCACCAGATACGCCAAAAGCGCCTGCATTTTGACAGGCAAAACTCTTGCTAAATCATTTTCCTCAAGATCAATCTTTACCCCCCCCATTAATGCCAGTCGCAAATTAGAGGTCATCAATGGGCTTCCTTTGGGCGCTTTTGGCGGAAATACTTCCGAGACCCATCCCCGATTAGCGGTCAATTAACGGTCGGCTATTAACATAGCGGCCATGAGGTAATTCACTTACAGGTATCAGACCTGACAAGTCTCTATCAGAAAGAGCGCCTATCAGAATACCTCAAAAAAATCTATCAGGTCTTAGAAATGTAAAGGATTTGAAATGAGCGAGGCAATTATAAACCCACTTGGGGTGATGAGTCGAGAGAAAGGGGTGGCAAACGATTATCAGATTTTCGTCCTGCGCATGTGGGACGAAATCGGAAATGAGACGAGAAAGGTTCGGCTCAGCGTTGAAAACACACACACCGGCCAACGCAAAGGCTTTACAGACTGGGAACAGATGACGCAATTTCTGCGTCAACAGATGCAAGCATAAGGATGAATTGGGAGGTAAAGAGGTGTTCGATATGAATTCAATCCTGGTCATCGAAAGTAATAATGCCATGCGTGAAGCGTTAAACGACTTGCTTCTTCTGGTCTGGCCGGAACTATTGGTGATAACTGCCGACACCACCAGTAAAGGTTTGCATCTGGCTCAAGAACATCGTCCAGATTTGATTTTATTAGAGGGCGAGATGACAGGCAGTATCACCGGATTTCAAGCGGCCAAGGTGCTGCGCCACTTGCCAGAAACCAAAGAGATTCCGGTTATCGCGTTTACTTCGCCAACCTATGAAGATGAGCAGGTTATCAATGGCCTACACGAAACTTGCCACGCCTGGCTGTACAAGCCTTTTTCTACAAATAGCTTACTAAAGGTCATTATGCCTTTTGCTAATGCGGTGAATTCACAGGCCGCCCCACTGTCCGCCTAATTCCTTTGTTCTCTATTCTGGGAGGTCGATAGGCATCCC
>JAJRVV010000139.1 GCA_024277135.1 Chloroflexota bacterium
CAATTGCTCGATCATGGCAAACTGAAGCCAGCCATTGTACGGTTCCGAAACGTGCTGCTCTTCGCGCGGGTCGGAGACGAGATTGATCACTCTGGGGATGGTGGAGAAGGGTTGACGCGGGTCATACTTGGTCGGCTGCCAGACAAAGTGCACCTTCCATTTGCGCCATTTCCAGGCCGTGAGCTGGTCGCTCACATAGACGAAAAACCCCTCGCGCGCCGATTTTTCCGACTCGGCCCTAAAGAATGCGGAATGATCCACCCCGTCAATGACCCGGTCTTGGGGCACTTTGGCGCCGGTCATCGCGGCAATGGTGGGGAACATGTCCACAATATGGACGATCTCGTCGCTCACCCGTTCAGCGGGGATCTGCGCCGGCCAACGGACGATGAACGGCGCGCGCAAGCCTCCTTCCATGGCCGTAAAGTAAGTGCCCCGCCAGGGGCCTGTCCAACCGGTGTATTCCCCATGGCCGGTGTCTGGGTGCTCCACGCCGTTGTCAGCGCAGAAAATCACAATGGTGTTTTCCGCAATATCAAGTCTATCCAGCGTTTTTAGCATTTCGCCTACATAGTGGTCCGTCTGCATGAGTACATCGGCGTAGTAACCGTAACCGCTGATCCCTTCAAAATCGGGATGGGGCAGCGTCGGAAAGTGCATGGCCAGCAGCGGCACATAGGCAAAGAATGGTTTTTGCGCCGCCACGCTGCGCTCCATGAAATCAATGGTCCGTCGCGTACACTCGCCATCAATTTTGCGCCGCTCGTCCTCGGTGTAAACCTTCAGTTTGACCGGCTCTTCGCCGCGCTTGCCCTCCATGAGCCAGGGCGTGTAATCGAATATTTCCTTGACGTCTAAAGCGTCTTGCAGGTTGGAGTAGCGGGCCAGGTCTTCTGACACCCAGGGGCTTTCGTCGGTGTTGGGGATGCCGTACCATTCGTCGAAGCCCCGGTCCGTCGGAAACCGGCCCGGCGTCTGTCCCAGATGCCATTTGCCAAAGATGCCGGTGGCATAGCCCTCGTCCGACAACGCCTCCGCCATGGTGACCTCCCACGGCACCAGGCCGTAAACCAATTTGCCAATGGGAACGGAATAGGTGCCGCTGCGGATGGAAAAACGGCCGGTCATCAGCGCGGAGCGGCTGGGCGTGCATTGGGCTTCGGTGTTGAAGTTGGTCAGGCGCAGGCCCTCGGCCGCAAGTTGATCCAGGTTTGGCGTGGGCGCGCCCCGGGTCACGCCGCCGCCGTAGCAGCCCAAATCGCCCCAGCCCGTGTTATCAAGCAGGATAAAAAGAACGTTGGGTTTGTTGTGTTCACTCATGTTGGTATTCTCTCCTTATTTCCAGATTATGTGAATCTCTTGTCCGCTGGCCGTTCACTGGTCAGCAGCCTCTTGAGCGCGTATGCGTTTTTCCGTCGGCCAGAGAACAACCAGCAAACCTACTGCCAGACCGGCCGCCACGGCCGCCATCCAGTTGATGGCGTTGAAGCCGAACGCGTCGGCCAGAAAGCCGCCCAGCAAGCTGCCCGCAAAGGAACCCAGCGCCGCGGAGCCGCCCACCCAACCATTGGCCGCGCTGGGCGAAAGCCGGGCGTAGCGCAGACCAAGGGGCGATTGAGCCAAACGGTGGAAGGGGTTGCCCTGGTAGAAAACCAGCATCGCCAGCGAGGCCAGCAACACCGGCGAACCGGTTACAAGCCCCAGCAAGGCCATGCCCAAGCCGCCAACCATTCTCAGGATATTGCCAAGCATCATCACCGGATAAGCGCCCGATCGCGCGTTCCAGGTCCCGGCGGCAAAGAACAGAAGCAAGGTGAATACGCCTGCCAACGAGACCAGTCCGGCCACCGCGGCCGGGTCCATCCCATAGACATTGGGCATGATGTTGGAGATTTGGTTGTTGATGCCGTTGTTGGACACGGAACTCAAAAACAGAATCAGCAAATAGAGGCCGAAGACCGAGAAGAGCACCTGTTTCAGATTGGACTTGGCCGGTCTCTCTGTTTCCGCTTCCTCTCCGTTGGCGGAAACGCGAATTCGGGCTGCAGGCCCGGCGCTGGAAAACCAGGTCAGCAGAAAGCCGACGAAGACGATGCCGGCGGCCAGCAAGAAGGCCTGATCGAAATCGAAACCGGCCGTCTCGGCCGCGCCCATGACGGCGCCGCCCACCACTTGACCGAGCACCGCCAGCACCAGGGTGGCCGTCAGCCGGCGCGACGCCAGCTTCCGCGGCAGGCCTGCCGCCAGGACAAAAACCGGCCCAAGAGTGAAATTGGCCGCCGCACCGACGCCGATGAGAATGGCCGCCAGCATAAAGACAAACTCATCGTCGCCGGAAAGGGGAAACAGCAGAAAACCAACGGACATGCCCAACAAGCCCAGGCTGAGCACCAGCCGGTGGGCCCGGTAATTATCGGCAAATCCGCCCAAAACCGGGCCGATGACCGCGGCCAGGCTGATCACAGCCATGGCGATGCCGGCGTCGGCCCCGCTGCCGGTGATGCTGGTGATGAAAGCCGGAATCAGCAAGATGGCGAAAGCCTGAATCGCCATCCCGCCGATGAACATGGAAACCATCCACAGCTCCAAAGTGCGGCCGCTGCTTTCTTCGTTTTCAGTGCTCATGTCATCCTCCGCAAGGGCCGGGGGGCGGAACGTCCACCTCGAAGGGGTCGTGCTGATGCTCCGAAACCTTCGGGCCGGTACCGGGCATAATCTCGAAACGGTTTCCCATTAAATCCACCAGCATGCCTTCCAGCTGGTCTAGCGCCTCGCGATCGCCGGCCAGCTTCGCCTTGCCAGCCTCGATTTGCTCG
>JAJRVV010000140.1 GCA_024277135.1 Chloroflexota bacterium
GGCGGCAAGCAGTTCGGCGGCGACCGCAGCCAGTTGAGGCCATAACTCCCGGAGCGAGCTGGCCGCCAACATCTGGCCCGCTTTCTCCGCCAGAAGTCGTTGTTTGGCGGCGCGTCGGTGTCCACGGGCGAATAATCGCAGCCGCTCAACGCCGACGCCCAGTTGATGAGCGATGGTCGCCAACAAAATTTCGTCAGTTTCGCTGAAGGCGTTGACTTGCTTGCTTTCGGCGTTGATGACGCCAATGATTTCGTCTCCGACCTGGAGCCGCACGCACAGTTCGGAACGCATGTCGGGGCCGGAGGGGATGTAGTTATCTACCAGGGCAACATCGGGCACGCGCTGGGGACGGCCGTGTTTGAGAACCTGCGCCGAAATGCTGTCCCCAATCTCCAACGTCACCGGATCCCCCCGGTAGGATGGGTGCGTACTCAGATAGTTGCCGCCGGCATCTTTCAGCAAGACGCCAAAAATGTCAGGATAGAGCGTTTGGCCGATGATGTCGGTAACTTGTTCAAATAACGATGCTTCGTCCGCGGCGGCGGCGCAGGCGCTGGCAACGGCGTGCAGGACAGTTTGTTTGTCCAGCAGCCGCCGATTTTTGGCGAATAACTCCGCTTTGACCAGCGCCACAGACAACTGCCGGGCGATGATTTGTAAAATGTGAATTTCGTTGGGAATGAAATGGTTAGCCTCTCCGTGCTGCAAATCCAGGACGCCGAGCAGCCGATCTTCGGCCACCAGCGGCACGGCCGCTTCGGAGCGGGTTTCTGGCAGCAGCGGATTGGGCAGGTAGTCAGGCGCGTTCTGGACATCGTTGACCACGACTGTTTCTTGTGAGCGGGCGGCGCGGGCTACCAGACTGCGTTCGGCGTGGAGCGGAATGGTGTGGCCGCTCTCTTTCATTTGGCTGCCAACATCCCCTGTGGCTTCGTGAACGATGAGCTGGATGTCGTGGTCTGGGGAAACTGCCGCGCCCCTCTCAGAAAATTGATGGGAAAGGTAGATTTGGGCGTGATAATAGTTGAACGTATCGCGCAAAGCTTGCACGGTGTGGGACAATAAATCAGGAACTTCAATGAGCGTGACCAGTTGGTGGCCTAATTCGTATGCCCGTTTTTCATGTTCGGCGGCCCTTTTCCGGCGCAGCGCATTGGCAAAAATATCCGCTACCACCTGCAGCAGGTGAATATCTCCTTTGGCCCAACTTCGTTCTTGATGAATTGAATTAAAACCGAGCAGTCCCATCAATTTGTTATGCTGATAAAGCGGTACTATCAGGATGGATTGCACGCCGCGAGCTTGCAGATACGCTTTTTCCTGATGGGCATTGGCGGGCATGTCAGCCACACGGGGGAAGTGTACTGGCCCGTGCTGACTTAACCGTTCCACCCACCAACTGAGGGAGCTAATGGTCAGTAATTGGATGGCGTCCCGCTGTGATGGAATTCCCGGCCCACACCACTCATACGCTTGTTCAGGGGGTATTTCAGAAAAAAGGAGGATATAGCTGTGATCGACCCCGGCAAAGTTGGCGATGTCGGCTAAGGCCTGGTTGATGCCATCGTCAATTTCGTGCGGGGCATAATGGATAAATTGAGAGTAAATATTGGTGATGAGGATATCGAAGGCGGAGCGGTAGTTGACGGCCGCATTCATCCGATGCCTTACTTTTTGTGTGGCGGCTTTGAGCGCGGTCAACTCTCTTTCGGCGCGAAGCGCCCGCTGTTCCATCTGGGACAGAGCATCGTTTGCCGCCAACGGAGCATGTCCTTCGGTGATGGGTGACTGGTCAGATGTTGTCAATTCAGCACCTTGAAAAGCGAATGACGCGGCAACCGGGCCGGAATCACTCGCAAATTATCATTCGACGTATGCGGCCGCCCGCAACGCAAACTGCACCATTTCTGGCACGGCCGTTCCCGCTTCCGTTTCTGGGTTGGCGTGATTGAGCAGGTTGAGAATCACCTCATCAAATCCCCCAGCCAGCAACTCGGCCGCTCGCCTGACATTTTGCGGCGGAATCAAGGCCGCCGCCAGCGCGTTCTCCAACGCCTCTTGCCAGATACTCGTCAACTGTTCCCGAAAAGCGGTTCGTTTGGCGGCCAGGGAGGGCACAGCGCCTACGCCGCCAACCAGCAGTAATTGTACCACAGCCGGTTCGTATAAAGCGATGTTGACATATGCCTGCAAACCGGCGCGCAATTGCTGGGGCAGTGCCGCCCGACTCTGCACCGCCTGATAAATGGTTTGCAGCAAGAAATCGGCCGTTTCCTCGTACAGATGAACGAACAGGGTTTCTTTGTCGGGGAAGTAAAAGTAAAATGTGCCAATGGCCACGCCCGCTTCTTTGACGATGTCCCGAATGGTGGCGGCATGATACCCTTTCTCGGCAAACACGCGCACGGCCGTCTGCATCATGGCCGTACGCTTGGCGTCTTTTTTCTGTCTGGTCCGTTCCGTGCTACGGTAAGGCATACAGGTATCTAAAAACTTGTTACAATGGGCGCATGGCGCGAGGATAATGGCGTATATCTTCCGCGTCAATATCCCTTTTGGGCTAGTCAGCAGGTCAGCTTGTTAGCAAACCGCTGAGATGTTGAAGCGCTGATACCGTATTTTATGCCACTCTGCGTTTTTGTGCAGGCTGGCGCAAACAAGGTGATGGAATATGTCGCGTGCTGTGAAACGGTTAATGGGTTCGTTCGTTGGCGGATGTTTGGCGCTGGGCCTGTTTATGGGCTGGTTGGAGAATGTGCCGGTGGGGAATGCAGAAACGGCCGTCCCCGCCAACGCCGCCATCCACATCCTCATCCTGGATGACCCGCCCCTGCTGCTGCCAAAAAAAGCAAACCAGCAAACGGTGGCTGAACGGCAAACGGCCGTCCTGCAAGCCATCACCCGCCAACTGGGCCGCTCCATCACCCCTCTGCATCGCTACACCCTGGCTACCAATGGTTTTGCGCTGCGCTTGACGGCCGTCGAAGCCCAACAAATCGCCTCCCTCCCCGGCGTGGCCCGCCTTCTGCCCAACCAATCCTACAAGCCCCTCAGCGACGCCGGGCCAACCTGGATTGGCGCGCCCGCCGTGTGGAACGGGACGGCCGTGCCCGCCCTGCCCGGCGCCCAAGGGGAAGGCGTCCTCATCGGCGTCATAGACACCGGCGTCAACATGGATCACCCCTCCTTCGCCGCTGCCGACTTCACCGGCTACACCCACACCAACCCGTTGGGCGCGGGCAATTACCTGGGCTGGTGCGCGACCGATCCCGCCAATTATCAATGCAACGACAAGCTCATCGGCGTCTGGAGCTACCCGGAGGCGGGCGGCGACCCGGAAGACGACTGGGGGCATGGCAGCAATGTGGCCAGCATCGCCGCCGGCAACTTCGTCACCGCCAGCCGCGCCGCCCCCACCATCATCCTCTCCGCTGCCATCTCCGGCGTCGCCCCCCACGCCAACCTCATCAGCTACGACGTGTGCGACCCGGCGGTGGAGTGTCCCCTCTCCGCCATTTTAGCCGCCATTGACCAGGCCATCGCCGACGGGGTGGACGTGATCAACTTCTCCATCGGCGGCCCGCCGGTTGACCCGTGGACAGACCCCATCGCCCAGGCGTTTCTGGCGGCGCGGGCGGCCGGGATTTTTGTGGCGACGGCCGTCGGCAACGACGGTCCCGCTCCCGGCACGGTTCTAACCCCCGGCAACGCCCCCTGGATGACGACGGCCGCCTTCGGAACCCACCACCGCACCTACCGCAACGCCCTGGTGGGGATGAGCGGCGGCGTCAATCCCCCGGCCGACATGACCGGCAAATCAATCACCGCCGGATACGGCCCGGCGGCCATCGTTTACGCCGCCAATTTCACCAACAGTAACGGCGTGTTGGACAACGGCCGCTGCGCCGCCGCCTTCCCCGCCGGAACCTGGAGCGGCGAAATTGTGGTGTGCGACGCCGGCAGCGTCAGCCGGGAGCAGAAGGGTCTGAACGTGCTGGCCGGCGGCGGCGGCGGCATCGTCGTCGCCGACAGCAATCCCCGCCGCACCCATTACGATCTGCCCGGCGTCAACCTGCCGCCATCCGACGTGGCCGCGCTGAAAAGCTGGCTGGGCAGCGGTTCCGGCCATACGGCAACGATTGCCGGGAGTTGGATCAACTACGACCCGGCCGACGGGGACGCGCTGAACGCGCGCAGTTCGCGCGGCCCCAACATCGGCGCCGAAGATGTGTTGAACCCGGATGTGATGGCGCCCGGCGTCCTGATTTGGGGAGCCATCGCCACCACCAATCCGGCCGACCCGCCGGAGTATGGCTACTATCAAGGCTCGTCGCAAGCCAGCCCGCACGTAGCCGGGGCGGCGGCGCTGCTCATCGCCCTGCACCCCGATTGGTCGCCGGCTGAAATCGAATCGGCGTTGATGATGACGGCCGTCACCCAAAACGTGGCGCTGTCAGACGGCGTGACGCCAGCCAACCCATTTGACGTGGGCGCGGGGCGGGTGGATGTGGCGGCGGCGGCCGGGGCGGGGCTGCTGATGGAGGAGACGGCCGTCAATTTCCGCGCCGCCAATCCGGCCAGCGGCGGCGATCCGCGCCAGATCAACCGCGCCAGCCTGGCCGACAGCCAATGCGTCGCCGCCTGCCAATGGACGCGGGCGGTCAAAAACCCGCTGGCCATCACCACCACCTGGCAGGTCAGTGGGCAGTTATCAGTAATCAGTGGGCAGTTGTCAGTTTCGCCGACGTTGTTTTTGCTGCCGCCGGGGGGGACGCAAACCATCACGGTGACGGCCGTGCCCACCGGCGGGCTGGGCGTCTGGCAGTTCGGCCAAATTGTCTTTACGGAGACGGGCGGGCTGGCCCCGGCGGCGCATTGGCCGGTGGCGCTGCGACGGACGGCGGGGCGGTTCCCGGCGTCGCTGCA